>NZ_JBEOSD010000001.1:0-165590 GCF_040302735.1 Streptomyces sp. NPDC097619
CGGATGGGACGGAGCGGGCCCGGATCCGGTTCCCCCGGGGTCCCCCCGTCACCCTCAGGGGTCACCGGGGCCCCGTCAGGGGGGTCAGTCCCCGCCGCCACCGCCGCAGGAGGACGAGCCTCCGCCACAACCGAAGCCACCGCCTCCGCCGCTGCCCCCGTCTCCGCCGAGGAACCAAGAGGCACCGCTCTTCCGCTTCTTCGTGCCGCCGAGGACACCGGCGGCGCCACTGGAGACGCCGGAGAGCACCGCGAGCACGATCACGACGGCCACGAGCAGGACTACGGACATGGGGTTCCCCCTGGAGGTACGGTCGGTCCCGCGGACGGTCGTTCCGCGGGGGTCGGGGCCCGGTCGAGCGCCCGTGGGAGCACGATGCCCGCCGGACCCGGGGTCCGGAACCCGATTTGAGCGAGTCCAGAGCTTGGTCTCCCGGGGCCGGCGGTCCTCCACCCGCCCGCAGGTCAGGGGCCGGTGGGGCGCCCCGCGACCAGGTGCAGCCGGTCGCCGCGGAACTCCTCCCGGAGCACGCGGTCGTGGGTGACGAGGACGACGGCGCCGGAGTAGTGGCGCAGTGCCTCCTGGAACTCGTCGGTGAGGGCCGGGGAGAGGTGGTTCGTCGGCTCGTCGAGGACGAGGAGTCCGGCGGGTCGGGCGACCAGGCGGGCGAGTTCGGCGCGACGGCGCTGCCCGGCCGAGAGCCCGGCGGCGGGCGCCGTCAGGTCCGCGGCACGGAACAGGCCGGTGGCGAGGAGCGCTTCGGCGTGTTCCTCGCGGGTGCCGGGGCGACCCTCGGCGTACAGGGTGAGCAGGGTCGCGCCGGGAGTGTCGGGCAGCGGCGGCGGTTCCTGCGGGAGGTAGCCGACGGGGGTGCGCAGCCGTACCTGCCCGGAGTCGGGGCGGGCGACGCCCGCGAGCAACCTCAGCAGAGTGGTCTTCCCGGCACCATTGGGCCCGGAGACGAGCAACCGGCCACCGGGCGGCAGGCGGAGCTCGGGGACCCGCAGCCGGTCCCCGACCACGGCCCCCAGCACCTCGACCACGGGGGGCGTGGCCGCCGCGGGCGGTGTGGAGGGTGTGGGGGGTGCGGGCGTGCCGGGGCCCGAGGGGGCGGGGGCGTCGGAGGGGGCGGAGGCACCCGGGGCGGATCCGCCGCGGACCGTGCCGAAGGCGGCGGTGAAGCGGAGGGGTTCCGGGGGCGGGGGCACGGGGTGGGCGCGGAGTTCGTCGAGACGGGCACGGGCGGCCCGGACCCGGCCGGAGAGCTTGGCCTCGGAGGAACGACGGTGCTTGCCGAAGCCCTGGCCGGGGTCCTTGCCGGTGCCGGCGAGCCGGGTTCCGGCCCGCTCCACGAGGGCTTCGGCGCGGGCGGTCTCCTCCTGCCACTCGCGGTGTTCCTGGGCGAGGCGACGGCGCTCGGCAGCGCGGGCGGTGCGGTAGCCCTCCCAGCCGTCCCCGTAGCGGCGCACGGTCCGGGAGTCGGCGTCCACTTCGAGGACGGTACGGGCGTAGTCCCGGAGGAAGGCACGGTCGTGGGTGACCAGGACGACGGTGCCGCGGTGGGCGGCGAGGCGGCGGCCCAGCCAGGTGACGGCGTCGGCGTCGAGGTGGTTCGTGGGTTCGTCGAGGAGGAGGAGTTCCGCGCCGGCGGACAGGGCCCCGGCGAGGGCGAGGCGGGAACGTTCGCCGCCGGAGAGGGTGCCGAGGGGACGCTCGCGGCCGATGCCCGCGATGCCGAGGCCGTCGAGGGCCGCGTCCACCTGGGCGTCGGCTTCGTAGCCGCCGCGGGCGGCGAAGGTCTCCAGGAGTTCGCCGTAGTGGGCGAGGGCGGCCTCGTCGGCGGTGGCGAGGCGCTCTTCCGCCGCGCGGAGGGCGCGTTCCAGGGAGCGGAGCACGGCCAGGTCGGCGTCGATGGCGTCCTGGACGGTGGCAGTGGGGGGCAGGGGTGACACCTGTGCGAGGTGCGCGGTGCCGCCGGGGGCGTGCCGGATGACCTCGCCCTCGTCGGGGAGGTCGAGGCCGGCGAGGATCCGGACCAGGGTGGACTTCCCGGACCCGTTCTCCCCGACGAAGGCCACGTCTTCGCCGGGACGGACGGTGAAGGACACCCGCTCCAGGACGCGGCGCGCCCCGAAGTCCTTGGACAGGCCCCGGACGGAGAGCTGGAACCGGCCCCCGGAGCGGGAGGGATCCGTCGCGGAGGTGGGAGCGGCCGGGGACGGACCCGGGGCGGGGGCGGGGGTAGGTGTGGGTGATTCCGTCGCGGCGGACGTGGAGTGCGTGTGGTGGGCGCGTGCGCGCATGATCGTCTTCCCTGACATGGGGCGGCCGGCCCCCGTGCGGGACGGGGAGCGCGTGGGACCGCGAAGGGCTCGGGGGGCATGTCGTGGGGAACGCGGACCAGTCGGTCGGCGCGCGCGGGCGCCAGGGTGAGGGCACACCCGGTGCGTGCGCGCGCGGTGACGTTGCAGGGTCACACAGCACACTGCACCGTGACACCCCACAGCAGACGAGGCCGCGAGGCGACACCACGGTGCCGTCGGCCGAGGACTGTCCGGGGCGCGAGGCCGCCGCTCAGGAGGCGATCACCTTGCACGGTGACATGTGACCCCACAACGCGCGGCGTGACATGGCACCCCACCGCCGCCCACGGGCCTCACCCGCGGACGCGCAGAACCGTCCGGTCCGTTCCCGGTCCCGGCTCTCAGAGAAAGAAGTAATGCCTGCACATACCCCCACCCTAACCGGACCCCCACCCCCACTCACCCGGTTTTCCCGCTCACCCCACCCGCCCCCTTCCGGTCCCGCTCAGTCCCACCACAGCAACCACACGGTGGAGCGAAAGGGAAGGGGGTGAGCGGGACCTTACGCCGGGCCTGCCGGCGTCGCCGCGCCGTGGTCCGGCGGCGGCCCCGTGCTCGCGCGCCCCGGTGCCCGGGAGTGGGGCCGCCGGCGGTTGTCAGCCGCCCGGGGTGAGGGCCGGCCGGCGGAGGCGGACTTCGGCGCCGGTCTGTTTGAAGGATTCCGCGGAGACCGGGACGAGGACGGCGTCGCGGTGGAAGTCCCGGAGGGTGGTGGAGCCGCAACTGATCATCGTGGAGGTGATCTTGGCGCGGGTCCGGGCCACCGCCTCGGGCAGGCCGCCCGCGTAGGGGACGTAGCCGTCGACGCCCTCCTCGAAGACCATCCGGCCGCGCTGGCCGTACCGGGCCGCGTTCTGGGCGCGGCGCGAGCCCTCGCCCCAGTACTCCTTGTACCAGCGGCCGTCGAGCTCCACCTTCGGGTTGGGGCTCTCGTCGAGTCGGGCGAAGTAGCGGCCGAGCATGATGAAGTCCGCGCCCATGGCCAGGGCCATCGTCATGTGCGCGTCGTCGAGGAGGCCGCCGTCGCAGCACAGGGGGACGTAGGTGCCGGTCTCCTGCGCGTACGCGTCTCGCGCGCGGACCACGTCGATCAGCGCGGAGGCCTGGCCGCGGCCGATGCCCTTCTGGGCGCGGGTGGTGCAGATGGCGCCGCCGCCGATGCCGACCTTGACGAATGCGGCGCCCGCGTCGGCCAGGTAGCGGAAGGCCCGGCCGTCGACGACGTTGCCGGCTCCGACGGGGAGGGCCTCCCCGTAGGTCTCCCGGGCGTGGGCGAGGGTCCGGGCCTGGTGGACGGAGTAGCCGTCGGAGGAGTCCAGGCAGAGGAGGTCCGCTCCTGCCTCCGCCAGGGCGGGCACGCGGTCCGCGAAGTCACGGGAGTTGATGCCGGCGCCGACCCGCAGTCGCCCCGCGGGGTCGAGCGAGGCGTGGGGCGAGGTGGCGGCTTCGGCGCCGTGGCGCTTGACGGCCCGTACGTCGGCGGCCTGGTCCTCGACCCGCTGGTTCTGGTGGACGAAGGACAGTCCGCCGGCTCGGGCCAGGGCCACCGCCAGGGTCGGGGAGGACACCGCCTGCATGATGGCGCTCACCAGGGGGAGGGCGATCCGGAGGGCCGGTTCCTCGCCGTTCCGGTGTCGTACCAGGGGCGCCCCCAGGTCCACGCGGTCCGGGGTGCAGTCCTCGGTGGTCAGGCCGGGGAGGAGGAGGTATTCGCTGAGGGTGCGGGAAATCTCGGGCAGGATCTTCAACATCGTCTCCAGCGGGGAGCCCCGGGGCCGGTCGGCGGTGGACCGGCGGGGCTCGTTCGGGCGGTGCGGACCGGTGCCCGGCCGGGGGCGCGCTGGGGGAAGGGGCGCTCCGACGGTCCGTCGGAGCGGGCGGACCCGGCGGAGCGGTGCTCACGCGCGCGGGCGGACCGGTGGGGGCCTCGCAGCCCCGGATCCTTCGCACGGTGCTGCACAGGCACTGACTTCCATTGCGCCATGAGTGATCTTATCGCACCGGCTCCGCCCGACCCGTCCGCCCGAGCGTCCGTCCGGCGGTTGGCGGGCCTGCGACCGGGCGGGTTCGCGGCCCGCCAACCCCTGTCCCACCGACCGGACTTGACGGTTCCGGACGGCGGGGAGCGCGAGGACGACGGGGACCGCGCCGACCGCCGAGCCGGCCGGGACGGGGTGTGGGGCCCGGGGCCGCCGTCAGCCCTGGTGGACCGGCTTGCCGGCCACGTAGGTGGCGACGACCTTGATGTCGCCGATGCGGGAGGGGTCCACGCGGGTGGGGTCGTCGCCGAGGACGGCCAGGTCGGCGTGCTTGCCGGCGGTGAGGGTGCCGGCGGTGCCGTCCCAGTGGCAGGCGCGGGAGCCGGCCACGGTGTAGGCGTGCAGGGCCTGCTGGACGGAGATCGCCTCCTCGGGCCCGATCAGGGTGCCGGACTCGGAGGCGCGCTCGACCATGAACTGGACGGCGCGCAGCGGGGAGCCTTCGGTGACGGGGCGGTCGGAGCTGCCGACGAGGGGCACGCCGTGGTCGAGGAAGGCGCGGCCGCGGTACAGCCAGGGGGCGCGGTCGGGGCCCATGATGGCCGCGTAGTCGTCGCCGAAGTAGCGGAGGAAACTGGGCTGGACGACGGCGGTGACGCCGAGCTCCGCGAACCGCGGGAGCTGGTCGGGGCGGATCAGGCCGGCGTGTTCGATCCGGTGGCGGGCCTCGGGGCGGGGCCGGAGGCGCTGGGCCCGTTCGATGGCGTCGAGGGCGACGTCGGCGGCGCGGTCCCCGATGGCGTGGACGGCGAGCTGCCAGCCCGCGAGGTGGCCGTCGACGATGGTCCGGGTGAGGGTCTCGGGGTCGTCCTGGAGCTGTCCGGCGTGGTCGAGGCCCTCGTAGGGGGTGGTGAGGGCGGCCGTGCGGGCCATCATGCCGCCGTCGGTGAACACCTTGAGGGCGCCGATGGAGAGCCGGTCGTCGCCGAAGCCGGTGCGCAGGCCGAGGTCGAGGGCGCGCGGGATGCCGTCGTCGGCGTGGGCGGCGACGGGGCCGAGGCGGTCGGCGGAGACCATGAGTTGGACGCGCAGGGGCAGCAGGCCCTGTTCGCGGGCGAGTTGGTAGGCGCCGAGTTCGACGGGGGTGTGGCCGAAGAGGATGCCGCCGATGCCGGCTTCGGCGCAGCCGGTGACGCCCTCGGAGACGCAGGTGCGGGCGGCGCGGCCAATGGCTTCGGCGAGTTCCCGTTGGGAGTAGGGCAGGCGGAGGGCGCGGGCGGCGCCCATGGCGCCCTCGGCGAGGAAGCCGTTCTCGTGGGGGAGGTCCGCGGGGAGGAGGTCGAGGACGGCGGTGTTGACGGCGCAGCCGTGTCCGGACTCGTGGAGGAGGTAGAGGAGGCGGCCGCGGCTGACGGTGTCGAGTTCGGCGGCGGTGAGGTGCCGGCCGAGCGCCCGCTGGTCGTAGCCGGCGATGCTGACCCAGCTGCCGGGGCCCGCCCCGTCCTTCTCGGCGCGGGTGACGGCGTCCGCGACGCGGGCCAGGGCCTCGGTGGGGCTCGTGCTGCCGGCGATGCTGGGGGTCAGCTGTTTGAAGCCGGTCCAGGCGAGGTGGACGTGGGCGTCGATGAAGCCGGGGAGCACGGTGGCGCCCTGGAGGTCGACGGTCTCGCGGGCCGGGAGCCCCGCCACCTCCTCGTCGACTCCGACGATCCGGCCCTGCCAGATGCCCAGTTCGCGGGCGACGGGCCGGGCGGGGTCCATGGTGAGGAAGCGGGCGTTCGTCAGCCGGGTGCAGAGCATCGTGGCGGCGTCCTGGAGGTCGGGCGGCGGCACCCGGGCCCGTACGCCGCCGGGGCGCGGGCGGCCGGGTGTCCGCGGCGGGTCGTCGGAAGGGGCGGGGCGGGTGCGGCCGGGGCCGATCGGCGGGGCCGGTACGGCGACCGGACTCAGCCCTCCGCGGCCGGGGTGAGGGAGCGGGGACGCAGGTCGGTCCAGTGGGTCTCCACGTACTCCAGACAGGCGGCCCGGTCGGCCTCGCCGAAGACGGTGGTCCAGCCTCCGGGCACCTCGGCGAAGGCGGGCCACAGGGAGTGCTGGCCCTCTTCGTTGACGAGGACCAGGAAACGGCCTTCGGTGTCGTCGAAGGGGTTGGTGTTGCTCACGTGCGGTGCCTCCTCGCGGCCGGTGGTCGGCCTGCTCCGTGCCGGGGCGGGTTCCGGGGGAATCCGCGGTGCCGATCGAGTCCATTAGGTTAGGCTCGCCTAACCATGTCGAGCTTAACCCCTTCCCCGCGCACCCCACAAGGAGACCTCCATGCCCCTGCCGACCGAGCGGGAGGACCGCCCATGACCACTCCCCGGCCCGAGCAAGTCGCCGACGCCACGGCCCCGTTCGCCCGCTACGGCCTACCCGCCGGACCGGGCGCCGAACCGGGCGGCGCGGCCTTCTGGGCCGCCGTCGGCGGGCCCGTGTCCGTCCGGGACGGGGCGGGCTGGAGCACCCTCTTCCTGTGGCGGGGGTCCTCCGCGGACCGTCCGGTGATCGAGTTCGAGAGCTGGTCGGAGCCGGTGCCGCTCGGGCACCTGGCGGGTACGGACTGCTGGTACGCGGAAGTGCCGATGCCCGCCCGACTGCGGGTCACCTACCGCTTCCTGACCGCCGGCGAGGACGGGCCCACCGACGGATCCGGGCCGACGGACGGGTACGGCGGCCGCGAGGGCCACGCCGACCCCCTCAACCCGGCCGGCGCGGGCGGGGACCGCTCCCTCCTGGCCACCCCGGACGCTCCCCCGCAGCCGTACTGGCCCCTGCTCGGCCCCGAGGACGTGCTGCCGGTACCGCGGACCCGGATCCGCTGGACCTCCGTCGCGCTCGGCGGCCGGCGGACCGTCCGGGTACAGGCGGTGGGCGGCGGCGGGCCCCTGGTCCTCCTCCTCGACGGGGACGACTGGCTGTACCTCCACCCGGCCGTCACCGCCTTCGAAGCGGCCGTGGCCGACGGGGCGCTGGAGCCGGTCACCCTGGTGTTCCTGCCCTCCGGGGACCGGGAGGGCGAGTTCGGCTGCCGACCGGCGCTGTGGGAGGCCGTCCGCACCGAACTGCTGCCGCTGATCGCCGAATCGGGGGTGCCCTGCGATCCGGAGCGGCTGGTGGTGGCCGGGCAGAGCCTGGGCGGGCTCAGCGCCCTGTACGCGGCGCTGGAGTTCCCGGACCTGGTGTCCCGGGTGGCCTGCCAGTCGGGTTCCTTCTGGTGGGCGCCGGGGGCCACGAGCCGGCCGGACCCGCTGGGCGGCCCGGTGGGCGGGGCGCTCGCCGAACGACTGCGGGCGGGGGCGGACCTGTCGGGGCTGCGCATCGCCTTCGACGTGGGCGAGCACGAGCCGCGGATGCTGCCGCACTGCGAGCTGACCGAGACGCTGACGGAGCGGGCCGGGGCGGCCGTACGGGTCTCGCGCTCGCCCTCCGGGCACGACCGGGCGGGCTGGCGGCACGCCCTGCTGCGGGACGTGGCCTGGGCGCTGGGCTGAGCCCGCCCCCGCGCCGGGGCGAGACGGCGGCGCGGGTACGAGGGGCGTGCGGGGCACGGAACGGCCGTGGGGCCGTCGGGCGGGGACACCCGACGGCCCCACGGCCGTGTTCGCGATCCGCGGGCGCCCCCGCTCCCCTACCGCGCCACCGCCCGCGTGTACTCCGGGTCGGCGGCGAGGAGGTTGCGGTGGGTGTCCTCGGCGGTGACGATGCCCTCGTCCACCACGAGCACCCGGTCCGCGGCGTCGAGAAGGGCGGGGCTGCTGGTGATCACCAGGGTGGTGCGGCCCCGGCGCAGTTCGGCCACCTGGCGGGCGATGAGCTGCTCGGTGACGGCGTCCACCGCGGTGGTCGGATCGTGCAGGACCAGGATCTCGCTGTCGGCGGCGAGGGCGCGGGCCAGGGAGAGGCGCTGCCGCTGGCCGCCGGAGAGGTTGGCGCCGCGGTCGCGGACCCCGTAGTCCAGTCCCTCCCGGTGCAGGGCCACCACGTCCGTGAGCATGGAGGCGGCCACGGCTTCTTCCACGGCGGTGCCGGTGCCGGCCGGGTCGATGTTGCTGCGGAGGGTGCCGGCGAAGATCTCGGCCTGGGAGGGGTTGACGAGGAGGTGTGCGCGGACGGCCTCCACGGACAGCTCGGCGATGGGTTGCCCGCCGACCCGGACCACGCCCTCGTACTCCTGGGGCGGGACCTGGACGGCGAGGACGGCGGCGAGGTCGGCGGCGGCGCGCGGCCGGTACGCGGCCAGGGCCACGAACTCGCCCGGCGCGACGTGGAACTTGAGTCCGCGCAGGGTGCCGTGGTGGACCCCGTCCACCTCCAGTCCGCCGGTGCCGGGCCGCCCGGTGCCCGGCTCCGCGACCGGCGGGGCGGCGGTGACCAGGGCCATCCGCTCGGCGGAGGCGCGGGCCATCATCACGTACTTGGGCATCTCCGAGAACAGCCGCAGCGGTTCCATGATGAACTGCGCGAGGCCGACGGCCATGACGAGTTCGCCGATGGTGATGCGGCCCTCGAAGGCCAGCCAGCCCGCGGTGAGGGTGACGGCCGCGGCGAGGACGGCGTTGAGGGCGAGGGCGGTGCCCGCGTAGGCGCCGTTGGCGGCGGCGACGGTGACGGCCTGCTGCCGGGCCTCGCCGCTGACCCTGCGGTAGGAGCCGAAGGCGGCGTGGTTGCCGCCGAAGCCGTGCAGGGGGCGCAGTCCGCTGATGAGGTCGGCGACCTTGGCTCCGGCGCGGGCCACGCGGGCCTGCTGCTCCTTGGTGCGGGAGCCGATGGTCTTCGACATGACGCTGAGCACCGACAGGATCGCGACGGTGCCGACGATGACGAGCAGGCCGAGCCGCAGGTCCGCCAGGCCCAGCGCGACGGCGGCGACGACGACCGCCACCAGGGAGCTGATCAGCAGCGGCACCACCTCGATGATGTCGGCGGTCTGGTCGGCGTCCTCGGTGGCGATGGTGAGGACCTCGCCGGATTTGAGGTCCATGTCGCGGGCGACGGGCTGGAGCCCGTGGTCGGCGACCCGGACCCGCCAGCGGTGCGCCTCGGTGGTGTTGGCCTTCTGGAGGACGCGCATGCCGAACCGCCACGACAGGGACACCGTCGTGATGATCACGGCCAGGGCGGCCACGGACAGGGCCAGGGCGCCGGGGCTGCGGTCCTGCATGGTGTGCTCGACGATCATGCCGAGGGCGATCGGGAAGGCGGTCTCCCCGGCCTGGTAGAGGCCCATGAGGAGGGTGCCCGCGGCCATGGCGCCGAGGTTGCGGCGCAGGGCCGTGCGCAGGATCGCGGGGCCGGAGCTCGCGTCGTCGGGGCGTTCGCCGCCGGGCTCCCGGCCGTCGCCGGTCTGGGAGCCGGGGGCGGCTGGGGTGCCGGGGGCGGTCCGGTCGTCGGGGGCGGCCGTACCGGACGGCCGGGTGTCAGGACTGGTCATCGAGGTGCCGGGCAATCGCTTCGGGGGTGCGGAGGGTGAACAGGTCGCGGATGGTGAGGACAGGACCGTACTCGCGGCGGATCAGACCCACCAGTCGTACGGCGAGCATGGAGTGGCCGCCCAGGGCCACGAAGTCGCCCGTGGCGCTGACCTCGTCCTCGTCGAGGTCGAGGGCTTCGGCGAAGCAGTCGCGGACCACGAGCTCGGTCTCGGTCTCCGGGGCGCGTTCCCCGGCGGTGGTGAGGGCGCCGAGGGGGCGGGCCTCGGGCAGGGCCTTGGTGTCGGCCTTGCCGTTGACGGTCAGGGGGATGGCGTCGACCCGCGCGTAGTGGCTGGGGCGCAGGAAGTCCGGGAGGGCGGCGCCGACCTCGGCGGCGACCTCGGCGAGGTCGCCGTCTTCGAGGACGAGGTAGGCGGCCAGTCGGTGGGCTCCGTCGACCTGCGGGTCCGGTTGGGCGACGGCGGCGACGAAGCGGACGGCGGGGTGCGCGGCGAACGCGGCCTCGACCTCGCCGAGTTCGACCCGGTGGCCGCGGATCTTGACCTGCTGGTCGGTGCGGCCGAGGTAGACGAGGTTGCCGTCGGGTCGGCGGAGGACCAGGTCGCCGGTGCGGTACATGCGGCTGCCGGGCTCGCCGAAGGGGCAGGCCACGAAGCGGTCGGCGGTCTGGGCGGACTGTCCGAGGTAGCCGCGGGCGATGCCGATGCCGGTGACGTACAGCTCGCCGGGGACCCCGTCGGGCAGGGGGCGCAGCCAGGGGTCGAGGACGTGGACGTCGGTGTTGTCGATGGCGACGCCGACGACGGGGTCGGGGCATTCGAAGGTGCCGACGCCGAGGGTGTTGATGGTGTACTCGGTGGGGCCGTACAGGTTGTAGCCGACGGTGCCCTCGGTGTCGGCGAGGCGCTGCCACAGGCTGGGGGTGACGGCCTCGCCGCCGAGGAGGACGAGCGGGGGCCGGTGGTCGGGGTCGTCGAGGAGGCCCTCGGCGAGGAGTTGCTGGGCGTAGGTGGGCGTCACGTTGATCACGTCGACGCGGTGGTCGAGGCAGTAGCGGACGAGGCGCGGGGCGTCGCGGCGGAGTTCCTCGTCGCAGACGTGGACCTCGTGGCCGTCGGCGAGCCAGAGGAGTTCTTCCCAGGACATGTCGAAGGCGAAGGACACCGTGTGCGCGATGCGGAAGGTGCGGTGGCCGTGTTCGGCGAGGACGGGTTCGAAGATCCGGCGCTGGTGGTTGATCAGCATGTTGGTGAGGCCCGCGTACTCGGTGACCACGCCCTTGGGGCGGCCGGTGGAGCCGGAGGTGTAGATGACGTAGGCGGGGTGGCGGAGCCGGTCGGGGTCCTCGGGGGTGAAGGTGGTGAGGGGCGGGGCCTCGGGGAGCGGCCGGTCCAGGAGGATCAGGTCGCCGGTGAGGCGGGGGGCTACGGCGCTGGTGGTGAGGACGGCCTCGGGGCGGGCGTCCGCGGTGATGGCGGCGATCCGCTCGTCGGGGTGGTCCAGCTCCAGGGGGACGTACGCGGCGCCGGTGCGCAGGACGGCGAAGAGGGCGGTGATGGAGTCGAGGGAGCGGGGGACGGCGATGCCGACGGTGGAGCCGGGTCCGGTGCCGCGGGCGGCGAGGACTCCGGCGAGGGCGCGGCTGCGGTCGCGGAGTTCGGCGAAGGTCATGGTGGCGCCGTCGGCCACGAGGGCGGTGCGGTCGGGGTGGCGGTCGGCGGCCAGGTCGAAGCGGTCGACGACGGTGTCGGTGCCGATGGGGGTGACGGGGCCGGGTTCGGGGCGTCCGGCGAGGCCGGGGAGGGCGCCGAGGGGGCCGGTGGCGCGGGCGAGGTGCCCGAGGGTGGCTAGGTAGTCGTCGAGGAGGCGGCGGGCGGACGGGGTGTCGTGGTCGCGGTGCTCCAGTTTGACGGTGAGGCGTTCGCCGGGGGTGACGACCCAGGTGAAGGGGTAGTGCGTGGAGTCCTCGGCGCGGACGGAGGTGATGCCGTGGCGGGCGTTCATCGCGGCGAAGGCGTCGAGG
Source organism: Streptomyces sp. NPDC097619 (assembly GCF_040302735.1). Taxonomy (NCBI): domain Bacteria; kingdom Bacillati; phylum Actinomycetota; class Actinomycetes; order Kitasatosporales; family Streptomycetaceae; genus Streptomyces; species Streptomyces sp. NPDC097619. Next base: position 11,834 of record NZ_JBEOSD010000001.1, read on the forward strand.
TCGAGGAAGTTCTGGAGGACGAAGAGGTTGTCGAAGAGGGCGTCGTGGCCGCCGGCCCGCTGGATCTCGCCGAGGCCGAGGTGTTCGTGGTCCATGGCGGCGGTCCGGGCGTCCTGGACGGCCGTGAGGTAGTCCGCGGGGCTCTGGTCGGCGCGGGCGCGGGTCCACTGGGGGACGGTGTTGAGGAGCACGCCGACCATGTCGGCGAGGCCGTCGCCCTCACGGCCTGAGACGGTGACGCCGAAGACGGCGTCGGTGCGGCCGGTGCGGGCGGCGAGGAGCAGGCCGAAGGCGCCGGTGAGCAGGGTGTTGAGGGTGACGCCGTGGGTGCGGGCGGCCGTGCGCAGCAGCTCGGACTCCTCGGCGGTGAGGGTGTGCAGCAGGGTGCCGGGCAGGCCCTCGGGGAAGACGGGGGCGGGTCCGGCGAGGAGGGTGGGGCCGGTGAGTCCGCCGAGGTGGTCCTTCCAGAACTCCTGGGCGGGGCGGGGGTCGCGGGCGGCGAGGGCGCGGGCGTGGTCCTCGAAGCGGGGCAGGGCCGGGGCGGCCGGGGTGAGTTCGCCGGCGAGGGCGGCCCGGTAGGCCTCGAAGAGGTCGCGCAGGACGGTCTCGCGGGACCAGCCGTCCCACAGCAGCAGGTGGTAGCTGAGGAGGAGCCCGTCGCCGCCCTCGGGGAGGCGGACCACGGTGAGGCGGATCAGCGGGGGTGCGGCCGGGTCGAAGCCGGTGTCGCGGTCCCGGGCGAGGAACTCCTCGACCTCGGCCGTGGTGTCGGGGGTGAGGACGCGGACCTCGGGGCGGCGGTCGCCGGCGAGGAGCTGGACCGGGTTGCCCTCGGGGTCGGTGCCGAAGCCGGCGCCGACGACGGGGTGCCGGTCGATGACCCAGGCCATGGCCTCGGCGAGGGCGTCGGGGTCGAGGCGCCGGTCGAAGGTGAACCAGCTCTGCGCGACGTAGTGCCCGGCCGGTCCGGTGAGCTGGGCCTGGAAGTACAGGCCGCGCTGGAGCGGGGTGACGGGGGCGCTGCGTTCGGTGGTGGCGGCGGCCGAGGCGAGTTCTTCGAGGGCGTCGGTCCAGTGGTCGGTGAGGGCGTCGGGGATGCCGTCGGCGAGGGTGAACTCGGCGTGCAGGGCGCCGGTGGCGGCGTCCGTCCAGGCGTTGACCTCGACGGCGTAGGGGCTGAGCGGGCCGTCGGCGGCGGGGGCGATCCGCGGGACCTCCGATTCGTCCCCGCGGCCCAGGTAGTTGAAGAGGACCTGCGGGTGCGGGGCGGCGGCCAGCAGCGGGGCGGTCTGCGGGTGCAGGTGCCGAAGCTGTCCGTAGGCCACGTGCGCGGCCTCGTCCGGGCGGCGCTCGGTGACCTCGCGGGCGGCGGCCACGGGGTCGGTGTGCGGGCCGAGGCGGACGGGGGCGATGGCGGTGAACCAGCCGGTGGTGCGGCTGTAGTCGTGGTGGGGCAGGGCGGGGAAGCGGCCGTGCCGTTCGAGGTCGACGGCGAGGTCGGCGGGGGTGGGGCGGATCCGGGTGAGGGCGGTGCGCAGGGCGCCGCACAGCAGCTCGGTGATGCCGGTGCCGAGGGTGTCGGGGGCGGTGCGGGTGAGGAGGTCGGCGGTGGCGGGGGCGAGGACGGTGGTGCGGATCCGCAGTGCGGTGGTCTCCCAGGGGCCGGCGGCGGCCGCGGCGCCGGTGGGCGCGGTGTCGGGGGCCGGGTGCGGTGCGGGGAGCAGCGGGGGTGCCTGGAGGGTGTGGAGCCAGTGGTCGAGGCCGTCGGTGAGGTGTGTGGCGCCGAGGGTGAGGGCTTCGGCGTACTCGGCGTAGGGGGTGGTCTGCGGGGCGGGGGTGCCGCCGCCGAGGGTGGTGTCGAGGTCGTCGAGGAGGATCAGCCAGGAGACGGCGTCCACGGCGAGGTGGTGGGCGGTGACCACGAGGGTGCGGGCGTCCGCGAGCAGGCTGAAGGCGATGACGCGTCCGGTGGCGGGGTCGAGCCGGTCGGTGGCTTCCTCGGCGGCCCGTGAGGGGTCGGTGGTGTCCGGGTGGAGCAGGGTGCTCGCGGGCTCCGTCTCGGCCTCGGGAAGGGTGGCGAGGCTCCACACGCCGTGGGCGGTGTCCAGGCGGAGCCGGAGCGCGGGGTGGCGGGCGACCAGGGCGGCCGCGGCGCGGGCCACGGCCTCGGGGGTGGTGCCCTCGGGCAGGGTGAGGGCGCGGGCCTGGGCGAAGCGGGCGAGGGAGCCGCCGAGGGCGCGTTGGCGCAGCACGATCGGGGTGGCGGGCAGGGGGCCGTCGGCGCGTTCGGGGGTCTTCGCGGGGGTGTCCGTCGGGCGGGGTGCGCGGTCCGCGAGGTGGGCGGCGAGGGCGCGGGGGGTGCGCAGGAGGAACACGTCGCGGGGGGCGACGGGCAGGCCGAGGGCGCGGGCCCGGTTGACGAGGGTGATGGCGAGGATGCTGTCGCCGCCGGCGCGGAAGAAGTCGGTGTCGGCGTCGACGGTGAGGTCCGTACCGGTGCCGGCGCCGGTCAGGGTGTCGGCGAAGACCCCGGTGAGGGCGGTCAGGGCCGCCGCCGCGGAGGCGCCGCCGGCGGCGGACGCGGGGCCGGTGCCGGATTCGTGCTCCGTGCGGGCGGCCTCGTCGGCCAGGGCCCGGCGGTCCAGTTTGCCGTTGACGGTCAGCGGCAGGGCGGCGACGGTCAGGGTGCGGGCGGGCACCATGTGGGCGGGGAGCGTGGCGGCCAGGCGGGCGGCCAGGTCGGCGGGGGCCTCCCCCACCAGGTGGGCCACCAGGTGGTCGGCGGTGGCGGCGACCGTGACGGCCGCGTCGGTGATGCCGTCGATCGCGCGCAGCGCGGTCTCGACCTCGCCGGGTTCGATCCGGAAGCCCTTCAGCTGCACCTGGTCGTCGGCGCGGCCCACGAACTCCAGGCCGCCGTCGAGGGTGCGGCGGGCCAGGTCTCCGGTGTGGTACATCCGGGAGCCGTCGGCGGCGAAGGGGTCGGCGACGAACCGGGAGGCGGTCAGCGCGGTCCGGCCCAGGTAGCCGAGGGACAGCTGGTCCCCGGAGACGTACACGGAGCCGGTGACGCCGGGCGGGACGGGGCGCAGGTTCCCGTCGAGGACGTGGGTGCGCAGGCCGGGGATGGGTCCGCCGATGGGGCTGGCGCCCTCGCGGGCCAGGTCCTCGTCGGTGAGGACGCGGTGGGTGACGTGCACGGTGGTCTCGGTGATGCCGTACATGTTGACGAGTTCGGGCCGGTCGGTGCCGTGTCGGCGGGCCCAGTCGCGGAGCCGGACGGGGTCGAGGGCCTCGCCGCCGAAGACGACGCGGCGCAGCGCGGCGGCGGGGGCGGGGGCGATCCGGTCGGCCTCGGCGAACTGGTGGAAGGCGGAGGGGGTCTGGTTGAGGACGGTGACGCCGCGTTCGCGGACCAGGCGGTGGAAGTCCACCGGGGAACGGGTCAGGGCGTACTCGGGGAGGAGGAGTTCCGCGCCGTGGACGAGGGCGCCCCACAGTTCCCAGACGGCGAAGTCGAAGGCGTAGGAGTGGAACTGGACCCAGACGTCCCGGGGGCCGAAGTCCATGGCGGGGCGGGTGCGGTCGAGGAGGGCGACCACGGCGGAGTGCGGGACGACGACGCCCTTGGGGCGACCGGTGGAGCCGGAGGTGTAGATGACGTAGGCGGGGTCGCGCCAGTCCGCGGCGGCCGGGGCGGCCGGGGTCGGGGTGTCGTCGGCTGCGGGTCGGTGGTGGCGGGCGGCTTCGCGCTCGCCTTCGGGTCCGCCCTCGTGCCCGCCTTCGGGTTCGCCTTGGACGAGGACGCGGGCGGTGCTGCCGACGCGGTCCAGGAGGGCGGTGAAGCGGTCGCGCTGTCCGGGGTCGACGAGGACGGCCTGCGGGGCGGAGTCGGCGAGGACGTACGCCAGGCGGTCGTCGGGGTGGGCCGGGTCCAGGGGCACGTAGGCGCCGCCGGCGGTGACGATCGCGAGGAGGGCGGTGACCTGCTCCAGGGAGGGCGGTACGGCCACGGCGACGCGGGTGCCGGGACCGACGCCGGCGGCGCGGAGCACGCCGGCGAGTCCGTTCTTGGCGGTGGCGAGGGCGCCGTAGGTGAGGGAGCGGGTGGTGCCGTCGAGGGCGCACTGGGTGAGGGCCGTGGCGGCCGGGTCGCGGTCGGCGGCGGCGTCGAACAGGCCGTGCAGGGTGGCGGGTTCGAGGGGCCAGGGCCGGGAGTCGCGGGCGGTCAGTTCCTCGGCGGGGGTCTCGGGCCGGGTGAGGAGGCCGGTGAGGGCGCGGTCGAAGGTCTCCAGGAGGGTGCGGGCGCCGGCGTGGCCGAGGAGGGCGGTGTCGTGGATGAGGTTGAAGCGGGGGTGGCCCTCGGCGGTGCGTTCCACGACGAGGGTGAGGGGGTAGTGCGGGGCGCCCTCGTTGGTGATGCGGGTGATGCGCAGGGTGTCGCCGGGGGTGCGGAGTTCGGCGGGGTCGGTGGCGAGGTCGAAGACGACGAGGGTGTCGAAGAGGGGGCCGGTGCCGGCGTGGCGGGCGGTGCGGGCCAGGGAGACGTGCTGGTGGGGCAGGACGGCGCCCTGGTGGGCGCGGACGGCGGCGAGGAGTTCGGCGCCGGTGGTGCCGGGGGCCCAACGGACGCGGACGGGAACGGTGTTGATGAAGAGTCCGACCATGTCGGCGATGCCGGGGAGGTCGGCGTCGCGGCCGGAGACGGTGGAGCCGAAGACGAGGTCGCGGCCGGGCAGGAGGCCGGCGAGGGTGAGGGCCCAGGCGGTGTGGACGGCGGCGGAGAGGGGCACGCCGGCGGCGCGGGCGGCGGTCTCGGTGCCGGGGTCGGCGTCCACTGCGGTGTCGGCGAACCGGCCGGAGGGGGTGTGTCCGGGGGCGACGAGGGAGGGGCCGGGGAGTCCGGCGAGTTCGGCGGCCCAGACCCGGTCGCTCTCGGCGGCGTCGCGGGCGGCGAGCCAGCGGACGTACTCGGTGTAGCCGGTGGTGGGGCGGGAGCTGCCGGGGGCGTGGTACTCGGCGAGGAGGGCCTTCAGCATGGGGGGTACGGACCAGCCGTCGGCGATGATGTGGTGGACGGTCTGCACGAGGACGCTGCGCTGGGGGCCGGTGCGGACCAGGGTGTACCGCATGAGGGGGCCGGTGGCGAGGTCGAAGCCGAGGCGCCGGTCGGACTCGGCGAGTTCGCGGAGGGCTTCCTCGGTGAGGCCGGGTCGGTCGAGGACGGTGAAGGGGGCCTGGAGTCCACCGTCGAGGACGGAGACCACGCGGCCGTCGCCGAGGGCGGTGAACCGGGCGGCGAGGTTGGGGTGGCGGACCAGCAGGCGGCCGGCGGCGGCGCGCAGGCGCTCGGGGTCGGCCTCGCCTTCGAGGGTGAGGAGCTGCTGTTCCACGTAGGTGGCGGCGGAGTCCTCGTCGTAGACGGAGTGGAAGTACAGGCCCTCCTGGAGCGGGGTGAGGGGCAGGACCTCGCGGAGGGCGGGGGTGTCGAGGGCGTCCACGTCGGCCTGGCTGAGGGGCACGAGCGGGAAGTCGCTGGGGGTGTGGCCGCCGGTGTCGAGGGCGGCGAGGGCGGTGAGGGCGGCCCGGTAGTGGTCGGTGAGGGTGCTGATGTCGTCGTCGGTGAAGACGCCGTCGGGCCAGGAGACGGTGGTGACGAGCTCGTAGGCGCCGTCGGCGGAGGGTTCGGCGATGGCGTTGAACTCCAGGGCGCGCGGCAGGCGCATCCGGGGGTCGCGGCGTTCGCCGAGTTGGTCGGTGCTGCCGCTGAGTTCCCAGTCGCCCGCGGCTCCGGCGTCGAAGCGGCCGAGGTAGTTGAAGAGGATCTGGGGGGCGGGTCGGGGGTCGACGGCGCCGTGGAGGTGGTGGAGCACCCCGTGGGAGAGGCCGTTGCGGGGGGTGCGGGCCAGGTCCTCCTTGACGGCCTTGAGGGCGGCGGTCAGGCGGGCGGGGGCGTCGGGGCCGTCGGCGTCGGCGGTGCCGGGGTCGACGGTGACGGGGAAGAGGGTGGTGAACCAGCCGACGGTGCGGGCGAGGTCGGGCTCGAAGCCGGCGCCGGCGGCGAGGTGGCGGGCCTCACGGCCGTGGCCCTCCAGTTCGACGTGGGCGAAGGTCTGGTCCTGGCCGAGGTCGCGGCGGAGCCGGGCGAGGGCGACGGCGAGGGCGGTGAGGAGGACGTCGTTGGCGCCGGCGTGGAAGCGGGCGGGAACGGTGCCGAGGAGGGCGGCGGTGGCGTCGGCGTCGAGGGTGACGGTGGCGGTGCGTTCCCGGGCGACGGTGTCCTCAGGGGTGAGGGCGCGGCGGCCCAGGAGGGCGTCGGGGCCGGGCAGGGGCTGCCGGAGGGCGGGCAGGTCGGCGGTGAAGTCGGCCTGTTCGAGGAGTTGGGTCCAGCGGCGGAAGGAGGTGCCCGCGGCGGGCAGGCGGATCTCCTCCCCGGCGGTGAGCTGCTGCCAGGCGGTGGCGAGGTCCTCGCGGAGGATCCGCCAGGAGACTCCGTCCACGGTGACGTGGTGGGCGACGAGGACGAGTTGGCGGTGGGCGGGGCGCCAGACGGCGCGCAGCATGTGGCCGCGGTCGGGGTCGAGGGCGGCGGTGGCGCGGGCCGTGCACACGTCGAGGGGGTCGTCGCTGCGTTCCCAGCCGGCGGCCGCGCCGGCCTGGTCGGCGGCGGGGATCTCGAAGCCCCAGGCGTCGCCGCGGAGCAGGCGGGCGCGGAGGACGGGGTGGTGGGCGGTGAGGGCGTCGAGGAGGGTGGTGAGGGTGTCCTCGGTGAGGGTGTCGGGGGTGTTGAGGACGACGGACTGGACGAAGCCGTCGACGGCGTCGGTGGTCTCGCCGAGCCAGCGCAGCACGGGCGAGCCGGTGACGGTGCCGGTGGGGGTGTCGGCGTGGTCGGTGCCGGCGGGGTCCTCGGTGCCCGCGACGGCGGCGAGGTCGCCGAGGACGGTGTGGGTGAAGACCTGGCGGGCGGTGACGTGCAGGCCGGCCGAGCGGAGGCCGCTGAGCAGGGAGATGGCGAGGATGCTGTCGCCGCCGAGCTGGAAGAAGTCCTGGTCGGGGCCGGTGTCCTCCAGGCCGAGGACGCCGGCGGCGGCGGCGCAGACGAGGCGTTCGGCCTCGGTGGCGGGGGCGCGGTGGGCGCCGGGCAGCGGCGGCGGTTCGGGGAGGGCGCCGCGGTCGGTCTTGCCGTTGGCGTTGAGGGGGAAGGCGTCGGTGACGACGATGCGGGCGGGCACCATGTACTCGACGAGGTGGTCGGCGGCCCAGGCGCGGACCTGTTCCTCCGTCAGGTGCTCGTGGCCGGCGGCGGGGATGACGTAGCCGTGGAGCTGGGTGGTGCCGGCGGGGTTCTTGCGGGCGACGACGCAGGTGTGGCGGATGCCGGGGTGTTCGGCGAGTCCGGCCTCGACGTCTTCGAGTTCCAGGCGCATGCCGCGGACCTTGACCTGGTTGTCCACGCGGCCGAGGAAGTCGAGGGAGCCGTCGGGGGCGTAGCGGGCGAGGTCTCCGGTGCGGTAGAGGCGGGAGCCGTCCGCGGCGAAGGGGTCGGCGACGAACCGGGAGGCGGTGAGGCCGGGGGCGCCGGCGTAGCCGCGGCCGAGGAGGAAGCCGCCGACGTACAGTTCCCCGCCGACGCCGGTGGGGACGGGGCGGAGTTCCTCGTCGAGTACGTACAGCCGGGTGTTGGGGTTGGCCTTGCCTATGGAGGTGGAGAGGCGTTCGGCGGTGTCGCGGTAGACGACGTGGGAGACGCCGATGGTGGTCTCGGCGGGGCCGTAGCCGTGGTAGAGCGGGATGCCGAGGCGGGTGCGGAACCGTTCGAACAGCTCGGGGGTGAGGACCTCGCCGCCACACCAGACGTGGCGGAGGCTGTCGAGGCGGTCGGAGTCGGCGTTGATCTCCAGGAGGACGTCGAGCATCGAGGAGACCAGGTAGGTGAAGGTGACGCGCTGGTCGGCGATGACGGAGAGGAGGTGGTGGGGGTCGCGTTCGCCGCCGGGGCGCAGGACGACGAGGCGACCGCCGCAGACCAGCGGCAGGAAGATCTCGTTGATGGAGATGTCGAAGGACAGGGGGGCCTTGAAGAGGGAGGCGTCGTCGGTGCCGAAGCCGAGGATCTCGGCGGACTGCCAGAGCAGGCGTTCGCTGATGGCCTCGTGGCGGATCATGGCGCCCTTGGGGCGGCCGGTGGTGCCGGAGGTGAAGATGACGTAGGCGAGGGCGGCGCCGGGGACGGTGACGTCGGGGGCGTGGCCGGGTCGGTCGGTGTGGGCCCAGGCGGCGAGGTCGACGGGGACGGCGTCGGGTTCGCCGGTGCGGGGGCCGCCGGTGGCGTCGAGTTGGAGGGCGACGCGGGCGTCCTCGATGACGACGGCGCGGCGGGCGGCGGGCCAGGCCGGGTCGAGGGGGACGAAGGCGGCGCCGGCCTGGAGGACGCCGAGGAGCCCGATGACGAGGTCGGCGGAGCGTTCCAGGGAGATCCCGACGACCTGTTCGGCGGTGATGCCGCGGTCGAGGAGGGTGTGGGCGAGCTGGGCGGAGAGTTCGGCGGCCTGGGCGTAGGTGAGGGTGCGGTGTTCGTCGGTGATCGCGATGGCGTCGGGGCGCTTGCGGGCCTGTTCGCGGAAGAGTTCGACGAGGGTGGGGCGGATGCGGTCGGCGTCGGTGTCGTTCCACGCGGCGAGCTGGGCGAGGCGTTCGGCGGCGCCGGTGGGGGCGATGGTGCCGAGGGTGCGGTCGGGGAAGTCGGCGAGGTCGTCGAGGGCGGCCTGGGCCTCTTCGGTGGTGACCCCGGCGGGGACGGTGATGCCGAGGCCGTCGGGGGTGAGTTCCCAGCCGTCGGTGGTGCCTTCGGGGCGGGTGCGGCCGAGGAGTTCGGTGAACCGGGTGGTGTCGGTGAGTTCCATGCCGGCGGGGCTGCGGCCGTGGGCCCAGTAGGCGAGCGCGAGGGCGCAGGCTTCGGTGAGGGCCCGGTCGGAGTGGCCTCCGGTGCGTCGGTGCGCGGCGGCCAGCCGGGGGGCGGACAGCCGCACGGGACGAGCGGTCGGATCCGTCATGGAGTACTCAACGCCCTTTCGGTTTCACGGTGTCGGGGTACCCGGTGTCCGGGTGGGTGGGGTCAGCTGCCCTCGCGCCAGGCCCGCCAGAGTCGGGCGTAGCGGCCGCCGAGGGCGACGAGTTCCTCGTGGGTGCCCTGTTCGACCACGCGGCCGGCGTCGAGGACGGCGATCCGGTCGGCGGCCATGGCCTGGGTGAGGCGGTGGGCGACGAAGAGGGTGGTGCGTCCGGCGCAGGCGGCGAGGACGGCCCGTTCGAGTTCGGCGGCGCCTTCGCTGCCCGCTTCGGCGGTGGATTCGTCGAGGACGACGACGGGGGCGCGGCCGAGGACGAGTCGGGCGAGGGCGATCTGGGCTTCCTTGGTGACGTCGAGGCGGTCGCCGCCTTCGCCGACGGGGGTGTCGATGCCTTCGGGGAGGGCTTCGGCCCAGCCGTCGGCGCCGACGGTGGCCAGGGCGACGCGCAGTGCGGTGTCGTCGGCGTGCGGGGCGGCGAGGCGGAGGTCCTCGGACAGCGGCCCGGAGAAGACGTGGGTCTCCTGGGTGAGGATGCTGACGAGGGCGCGGGCGCCGGCTTCGTCGAGGTCGGCGAGGTCGGTGCCGCCGATGCGGACGGTGCCGGACTGGGGGCGGCCGGTGCCGGCGACGAGGGCGGCGAGGGTGGACTTGCCGGCGCCGGTGGCGCCGACGAGGGCGAGGGAGCCGCCCGCGGGGATGGTGAGGTCCACGTCCTCGAGGACGGGTTCCTCGCCTCCGGGGTAGGTGAAGGTGAGTCCGCGGACGATGACCCCGAGGGGTTCGGGTGCGGGGGCGGCGGCCGTCTCCCGCTGGTCCTGTCGGGCGTCGGGGGTGCCGACGAGGCGTTCCTCGGAGGGCTCCTGGAGGACGCCGACGAGGCGGGTGAGGCTGGCGCCGGACTTCTGGGCCTCGTCGAAGGTGAACATGATGGAGCCGAGCGGGGTGAAGAGGCGGTGGAAGAGGAGCGGGGCGGCGGAGACCTCGCCGAGGGTGGCCGAGCCGGTCTCCAGGAGGGCGTAGCCGACGAGGAGGATGAGGACGAGGCCGATGAACTCGGCGCGGTTCTCGCGGCCGACGAAGCGGCCGAAGAGCCGGAAGACCTCGATGCCGAGCTCGCGGACCCGCCAGGACTCGGTGGAGACCTTTTCCCGGACGGCGCCTTCGAGGCGGTAGGCGCGGACGGTGCCGATGCCGTTGAGGCCGCTGATGAGGGCCTGGGCGCGGTCGGCCTGGGCGGCGCGCTGCTTGCGGTAGAGGGGGGCGGAGCGGGGCAGGTACCAGCGCAGGGCGAGGGCGTAGGCGGGCAGGGCGCCCGCGCCGGCGAGGCCGAGGCGCCAGTCCAGTCCGAACATGCCGAGGGTGGCGATGACGACGAGGACGCCGGCGGAGAAGACGGTGGGGACGGCGCTGCGGATGCCCTTGGAGAGGACGGCGACGTCGTCGCCGACGCGGGAGAGGACGTCGCCGCGGCCGACCTGTTCCACGCGGGCGCTGGGCATGCCGAGGACGGCGCGGACGGCGCCCTCGCGGAGCCGGGCCAGCAGGTCGGCGCCGAGGCGGCCGATCAGGTAGGTGGAGGCGGCGGTGGCGGCGGCGCCGAGGAGGGCGGCGGCGACCATCAGGGCCCCGGTGGTGACGAGGACGGAGCGGGGGCCGCCGTCGACGACGGCGTCGACGATGCGGCCGAGGAGGAGGACCGGGAGGACCTGGAGGGCGGCCCCCGCCACCGTGGTGAACACGGTGGCGGAGGTCAGCCAGGGGGTTTCCCGGCAGTGTGCGGTGACCCAGCGGGCGGCCTCGCGTCCGGTGGTGGTGCGGAGGACGTCGGGGGCGGGGTCGGTGGCGGTGCCGGTCACTGTTACCGGACCGACTTCACGAGTTCGTCGATGGCGTAGGGCAGGGAGAGCAGGGTGCCCTGGGACATGGCGGCGCCGACCGCAGGGCCCTCGCTGTCGAGGAGGTAGGAGACCTTGCCCTTCTTGACGGCGTCGAGGTTGGTGAAGAGCTCGGACTTCTTGATGGCCTCGATGTCGGCCTTGTCGTTGATGACGAAGAGGCGGTCGACGTCGAGGAGGTCCATGCGCTCGGGGGAGAGCGTAGTGTAGAACTTGCCGCCGGCGATCTTGTCGATCTCGGTCTGGCCCTTGAAGCCGATGCCGGTCACGAGGCGGCCGCGGACGTCGGTGGTGGTGAAGGGCGCGGCGGCGTTCTTGTACCAGGACAGGGCGACGGCGGTCTGGTTCGCGAACTCGGGGTGCGCGGCCTTCGCGGCGTCGAGCTTGTCCTGGATGCCCTGGACGAGGGCGGTGCCCTCCTTCTCCTTGCCGAGGGCCTTGGCGATGTGGACGGCGTTGTCCTGCCAGGGGGCGCTGAAGGGCTCCTTCTCGGCCTTGGTGCGGCCGACCGTCGGCGCGATCTTGGAGAGCTTGTCGTAGGCGGCCTGGTCGATCTCGGAGTAGACGGCGACGATCAGGTCGGGGCGCAGGGCGGCGATCTTCTCGTAGTTGGGGCCGGAGTCGCCGTTGCTCATGACGACCTCGGGCTTGGCGTCGCCCCACTTGTCCTTGACCCAGGGCCACTGGGTGTTGATGTCGGGGCTGGTGCCGGGCGGGTTGGGGTACTGGTCGACCATGCCGACGGGCTTGGTGCCGAGGGCGAGGACGGCCTGATCGTCGGTGTAGCCGACGGAGACCACCCGCTGGGGTGCCTTGTCGACCTTCGTGGAGCCGAAGAAGTGGTCCACGGTGACGGGGAACGCGCCGCTGGTGGCGGGCGGGGTGCCGGTGTCCTTCTTGTCCTCGGCCTTGTCGGCCGCGTCGTCGCCGCATCCGGTCAGCAGGGCGCCGGCCAGTGCCACGGCGGCGACCAGGGCCGTCCTGCGCGCGGGGCCCGTACGTACCGTTCGTCGGAGAAGCATCCGCAATCCCTTTGCATTCGCGCCAGCCAGTGCATTTCGCTCATGTGGGGTGTTCTGGCACAACAGCCCCGTGAGCAGCCAAACCATATCGCCGCCAACTAAGGTTAGCCTAGCCTAAGTTAAAGCGTATCTTTCTTGGTCACGCAGTTCTTCAGGGCGTCCCCCGACGGCCCGCCCCCGGGCGGACACCCCCGCCCGCCTCGGGGCCGGCTCAGTCCGCGGCGACCGCGGGGTCCTCGGGCTCCGGAGACGCCGTCACCGGCGCCGGCACCGCGTACCCGGCCCGTACGTGTGCCCGGCCCACCGGCACGATCATCGGCCGGTCCCCGACCGGATCCTCGATCACCACCGCCCGCAGTCCGAAGGCCTCCTCCAGCACCTCCGCCGTGATCACCTCGCGCGGGTGGCCCTGCGTCAGGATCGCACCGTCCCGCATCACGACGAGGTGGTCGCTGTAGCGGATGGCCAGGTTGAGGTCGTGCAGCACCATCACCACCGTCCGGCCCGCCTCGTGCAGGTCGTCCACCAGATCCAGGACGTCCAGGGCGTGCGCCAGGTCCAGGTAGGTGGTCGGCTCGTCCAACAGGAGCAGCCCGGTGCCCTGCGCCAGGGTCATCGAGATCCACACCCGCTGCCGCTGCCCGCCCGACAACGAATCCACCGGCCGGTCCGCCAGGTCCTCGACCCCCGTCATCGCCAACGCCCGCCGCACCACGTCGGCGTCGTCGGAGGACCACTGCCGCAACCAGCTCTGGTGCGGATGGCGGCCCCGGGTGACCAGGTCCGCGACGGTCAGCCCCTCCGGGGCCACCGGGGTCTGCGGCAGCAGCCCCAGCTTGCGGGCCACGTCCCGGGTCCGCAGCCGCGCGATGTCCTCGCCGTCCAGCACCACCGCGCCCCGGCTCGGCTTCAGCAGCCGCGACAGGGTCCGCAGCAAGGTGGACTTCCCGCAGCCGTTCGGCCCGATGATGGTCGTCACCACCCCCGACGGAACCGACACGTCCAGCCCGTCGATGACGGTCCGTCCGCCGTACCCGACCGTGATGCCCCGGGCCGCCAGCCGGCTCGCGCCCGCGTCCCCGCCCGCCCCGCCGCCCGCTTCCGGTCCGGCCGCGGGCACGGCGGCGCCCGCCGCCGACCCGGCCGCCGCCCGGCCGCCCGAACCGGAACCGGCCCCGGCAGTGTCCTGTACGGTCACGAACCCCCCTGATGTGGTGCGTACTTCTGGTGCGCGTGCGAGAAATCCGAGGAACCCGAGGAACCGGAGCCACCCGAGGAGCCGGAGGAACCTGAGCAATGCGAGAAGCCTGCGAAGACGGTGCCGATCACCGGAGGTTGGCGCGAACCAGCAGGTAGACGAGGAAGGGACCGCCGATCGCGGCGGTGACCACCCCCACCGGCAGGGCCACCGGCAGCGCCGTACGGGCCACCAGGTCCGCCCCGATCAACAACAGCGCCCCGGTCACCCCGGAGGCCGCGATCGGCGGGACGGGGCAGCGCACCAGCCGCATCGCCACCTGCGGGGCCACCAGCGCCACGAAGGGCACCGGCCCGGCCGCGCTCACCGCCACCCCGGCCAGCAGCACCGCGCACAGCAGCATCACGGCCCGCACGGCCGTGTACCGCACGCCCAACCCCGCGGCCACGTCGTCGCCCAGGTGCAGCGGCCGGAACTGGAAGGCGGCGCAGGCCACGACGGCCGTGAGGATCAGCGTGCCCCACAGCGCCACCTCCACCTCCTCCCAGGAACGGCCGTCGAGGGAACCGATCAGCCAGGCCTGGGCACGGGCCACGTCCCGGATGTCGGCCTGGACCAGCATCCACGTGGTGAGGGCCTCCATGACGGCGCTCACCGAGATCCCGATGAGGATCAGCCGCAGCCCGTCCACCCCGCGCCGCCAGGCCAGGAAGTACACCAGCAGCCCGGTGCCGAGGCCGCCCGCGAGGGCCGCCCCGGAGAGCCCGACGGCGTCGGTGACGGCGGTGGCGGTGGCGCCCGTGGCCGTCACCAGGAACACCGCGACCGCCATGGCGCCGCCGGTGATGCCGAGGATGTCCGGGCTGGCCAGCGGGTTGCGGGCGACGGACTGGGTGAGGGCCCCGGACACCCCGAGGGCGAATCCGACCACCAGTCCCGCCAGGGCCCGCGGCATCCGCAGGTCCTGGATCACGAACTCGTCCACGGCCTCGCCCCGGCCGAAGACCGTGGCGACCACCCGCGGCAGCCCGATGGGGAAGTCCCCCACCCCGATGGACAGGCAGAACAGCAGGAACACCACGGCCGCCAACAGCGCCGTGACGGCGACCGGCCACGGCCGCCACACGAAGGACAGTCCGCCCGCCCGCAGCCCCGGCGGCACCGTCGCCGCCCGCGCCACGTCCGCCCGCGGCTGGGCCGCGGACCTCTCGACCCCGGTCCCCTTGATCCCGGCCCCCGTCACGATCCGGCCCCCGTCATGCGTTCTTGAACTTTCCGCGCCACACCAGCACCGCGAAGAACGGCGCCCCGAGCAGGGCCACCACCACGCCGGCGTCCAACTCCCCCGGACGCACCAGCAGTCGCCCGGCGATGTCGGCGACCAGCAGGACCACCGCGCCCAGCAGCCCCGCGTACGGGACCAGCCAACGGTAGTCGGGACCGGTCAGGGAACGCGCCACGTGGGCCGTCATCAGACCGAGGAAGGCGATCGGCCCGCAGGCCGCGGTGGCGGCGCCCGCGAGCAGGGTGATCGAGGCGATGCCGACGGTCCGGGTCAGGGCGATGTTCACGCCCAGGCCGCGGGCCACGTCCTCGCCGAGGTTGAGGAGGTTCACGGAGGGCAGCACCGTGGCCGCCGGCAGCAGACCCACGCCCACGAACAGGGTGACCGGCCAGATCACCCCGAAGCCGACTCCGGCGACGGACCCGGCGTTCCAGAACCGCAGGGCGTTCAGCGAGGCCTGGTCGGTGAGCGCGACCGCCGTGGTCATCGCCGCCAGGAACACCGTGACGCCCTGCCCGGCCAGGGCCAGGGTCAGCGGGTTCCCGGCGCCCCGGCCCAGGCTGGCCAGCCCGAACACCACCACGCCGGCGATGCCCGCGCCGAGGAAGGCGAACCACACGTACTGGAAGGGGCTCGTGAGCCCGAACACCGCGATCACCGTCACCACGGCGAAGGAGGCGCCCGCGTTCACCCCGAGCAGGCCGGTGTCCGCCACCGGGTTGCGGGTGTAGCCCTGGATCAGGGCCCCGCCCACGCCGAGGGCCACCCCGGCCACGACCGCGAGGAGCGTACGGGGCACCCGTACGGTCTGCACGATGAGCCGGATCTCGGTCTCACGGGCGCTCAGGGCGGCGTCCGGGGACGCCCACAGGCCCTGCCACACCTCGGCCGGGGTGAGGGCGCGCGCCCCCACCGCCAGTGACACCACCACCACGGCGAGAAGGACCGCGAGGAGCCAGAAGAATCCGCCGACTCGCCTGTTCTTGAAGCCCGTTGTGCCCTTTTCAGCCGGGCGTGCGACTGCGATCGTGCCCATGTCGCTGTACGTTACCCTCCGCTTCCCCGATGGATGCCCGGTGCGGCGGAAGGGCTGGGATCCCCTCCACCGGGGAGCCCCGCCCGGGGCTCCGGTCCTTCCGCGGCCCGCCGTCCGGCGGGCCGCGCCCGGTCGTTCCCGACCGCTCCGCCTCGCTCTAGCCGGCCTGGGCGCCCGCCCCTTCGGCGCCTGCGCGGACCGACCCGGCCGGGGTGCGGACCGCGTCGACCCCGGCCTTGAGACCGCGGTCGAGGACCGAATCGAGGATCTCCCCGACCCGGACCGCCGTGTTGGACAGCAGGGAGGAGGTGATGCCGTGGGTGTGCTCGGTGCCGCCCTGGAGGTAGATCCCGCAGCGCAGCGCCGGATCGGTGGCGATGCGGTAGTCGCGCTCCACCTTGACCCGACCCTCCTCGTCGCGCAGGCAGCGCGGACCGACCTCGCCGAGGAGACCGATCGGGTCGGCGGGCCGGTAGCCGGTCGCGAAGACCACCACGTCCGCGTCGAGGGTGCTGTCCTCGCCGGAGACCAGGTTGCGCACGTCGGCCCGGACCCCGTCCGGGGTCTCCTCGGCGCCCGTGACCCGGGACACGTTGAGGAAGCGCAACCGCTCGGTGCCGAGAACCTTCTCCTGGTACATCTGCCGGTACAGGTCGTCGATGAGGTCGATGTCCACCACGGAGTAGTTGGTGTTCCCGTGGTAGCCGATGAGCTGCTGCTTCACGTGCTCGGGCGCGCTGTAGAACGCGTCGACCGCCTCGGGGTCGAAGATCCGGTTGGCGAAGGCGCTGTCGTCGGCGGGGCTGTAGCCGTACCGGGAGAAGACCGCGCAGACCTCGGCCCGCGGGAAGCGCCGGTGCAGGTAGGCGACGTTCTCCGCGGCGCTCTGGCCCGCCCCGACCACCACGAACCGGGAGGGTTCGGTGCCGTCGAGCTCCTCCACCCGGTGCAGCAGCTCGGAGTTGTGCCAGATCCGCTCCCCGCGGCGGACGCCCTCGGGCATCCGGGGGCGCAGGCCGGTGCCCATGACGAGGTTCCGCGCCCGGTGCAGGGCCAGGCCCTCGGCGGAGCGGACGGTGACGTCCAGGTGCTCCACCACGCCGTCGCGGACCACGGGGGTCACGCCGACCACCTCGTGCCCGTAGGAGACCTGGTCCTCGACCTGCGCGGCGGCCCACTCGAAGTAGTCGTGGAACTCGACGCGCAGCGGGAAGAGGTTCTTGTGGTTGATGAAGTCGATCAACCGCCCCTTGCTCTTCAGGTAACACAGGAAGCTGAACTCGCTGGCCGGGTTCCGGAGCGTCACCAGGTCCTTGAGGAAGGAGACCTGCATGGTGGCGTCGTCGATGAGCATGCCGCGGTGCCAGCCGAAGCGGGGCTGCTGCTCGAAGAAGCGCGCGCTGAGCGCGGCTCCTCCGTCCCTGCCGACGCGTGCGTTGTGCTCGCCGACCGCGATCGCCATGGCCACGTTGGACGGGCCGAAGCCGATGCCAATGAGGTCGTGGATCAACGGGTCGTCGCCCGGACGGGCCTGTGCCATGTCACTCCCATCGTGCAGGGGGAACGGCCGCGCACCGGGTGGGGCGCGGGCGGCCGTTTGATGGAGCCTCGGGTCGTACGGCGGACCCCTGCGCGCGGGGACCTCCCGTACGCGGATCCGTGTGAACCAGGCGTGCCGAGAACAGGACCGGGACAGCCGGAAGGCCGGGCACGCCGACGGAACCGCGACCCGAAACTTAGGCAAGGCTAAGCTGATCCCGCAAGTCTGTCGACACGTCACCGGCCAAGGAACCGACGAGAACCAGCCATCCCACCACGGGACTTGGGGTCGCATTGCAGACTTAGGCAAGCCTTGCTTTACTCGGGGCGACCAGCCCCCTGCCCTGAGGAGGACACCCATGCGGGTCGTCATGTTCGGTTACCAGACCTGGGGTCACCGCACCCTGCGAGCCCTCCTGGACTCCGAGCACGACGTGGTCCTCGTCGTCACGCACCCCAAGAGCGAGCACGCCTACGAGAAGATCTGGAGCGACTCCGTCGCCGACCTCGCCGAGGAGCACGGCGTACCGGTCCTGATCCGCAACCGGCCCGACGACGACGAACTGTTCGAACGCCTCAAGGAGGTGGATCCGGACATCATCGTGGCCAACAACTGGCGCACCTGGCTCCCCCCGCGCGTCTTCAACCTCCCCCGCCACGGCACCCTGAACATCCACGACGCCCTGCTCCCGAAGTACGCGGGCTTCTCCCCCCTGATCTGGGCGCTCATCAACGGCGAGACCGAGGTCGGCGTCACCGCCCACCTCATGAACGACGAGCTGGACGCCGGCGACATCGTGCGCCAGGAAGCCGTCCCCGTCGGCCCCACCGACACCGCCACCGACCTGTTCCACCGCACCGTGGACCTGATCGCCCCGGTCACCGTCGGCGCCCTCGACCTGATCGCCTCCGGAAAGGCCGAATTCACCCCCCAGGACCGCTCCCGGGCGAGCTTCTTCCACAAGCGGTCCGTGGAGGACAGCCGCATCGACTGGAACTGGCCCGCCGAGGACCTGGACCGCCTGGTCCGCGCCCAGTCCGAGCCGTACCCGAGCGCCTTCACCTTCCACAAGGGCAAGCGCCTGGAGGTCCTCTCCGCCTTCGTCTCCGAGGCCCGCTACGGCGGCACCCCCGGCCGCATCTTCTACCGCGAGGGCGAGGGCGTGGTCATCGTCGCCGGCGCCGACGCCCGCTCCGGCCGCAACCACGGCCTGGCCATCACCCGCGTCCGCACCGAGGACGGCCGCGAACTCCCCGCCACCGAGTACTTCACCGCCATGGGCGGCTACCTCACCCACCGCGCGGAGAACTGACCGGTCCCCCGACAGGTCACCCGACGCGTCACCTGGGCACCTGGGCATCCGGACATCCGGGCGGGCATCGTCACAGCCGCGTGGCGACGCCCGCCCCTCCCGCTGGGGAAAAGCGCCGGCGAGCCGACGCGATCTCGCGGATGATTCCGCCATGACGACCAGAAAGGGCCATGCCGCGTAGGCGGCCCACCCGGCGCTCCCGGGCCCGCGGACCTCCGGACGACGTGCGCCACAGCCGTGCGCCACACCGCCCGTCGAACGCGAGACCCCACCCAGGAGAACCCACCCGCGCAGCACACCGCGCTCGTCCCCTACGCCCGGCTCCCGCGGGAGCACCACGGCCACACCGTCCTGACCAGCACCGTCGACGTACTCGGCACCGCCCACTGGCTGCTGACCGAACGGCCCCCGCAGCCCGGCGGCGAGCTCCCGCCGGGTGAACTCCCGCCCTTCGACGCCTCGGTCGTCTCCGTCCACCCGGACGGCACCACCTCCGTCACCGCGCTGGCCGGCGTCCGCGCCCGCCGGCCCCACCTGGATCGCCTACCCCACGGCGGGTTCCTCGTCGCCGCCTCCCGCACCCACCGGACCACGGCCGGGGAGCAGGTCCAGCTCTTCGACGCCGTCGGCCGGGAGACCTCCTCGTTCTCCGTCGGGGACGCCGTGGAGCACCTGCTCGTCGACGGGGCCGGCCGGATCTGGTTCGGGCACTTCGACGAGAACCCGCTCGGGATCCGCCGCTGGAGCACCACCGGCGCCCTCGTCTGGTCCTCCGACGGCGCCGACATCCCCGGCCTCTTCGACTGCTACGCCCTCAACGTCACCGGCACCACCGCCTGGGCGTGCACGTACACGGACTTCCCCTTGGTCGAGATACGAGGCGACGGCCACGACCGGCGGGTGCGGGTGTGGTCGAACGGCGTCGACGGCGCCCGCGCCGTGGCCGTCCACGGCGAGCGGGTCGCCTTCTACGGCGGATACACGGGACACCGGGACCGGCTCGCCCTCGGCGAGCTCACCGAGAGCACCGTCGAGCGGACGGACACCGGCCTGCTCACCCTGCCCGACGGCCTGCCGCCCCGTCGCCGACGCGTCGTGGCCCGAGGGGCGCGGATCCACGTCCAGGCCGAGCCGTACACCGAGTGGGGCGTGTTCGACCTCGGGGCCTGAGGGATTGCGGACCGTTCCTGTCCGCAAGCGTTCCTACGGTGGGGTCATGACACAGAGCGAGAGCAGCGCGGCCGTGGCAGCCGGGGAGACCGGCGGCACGGGAACGGCCGACGCAGGAGCCGGGGCCGGGGACCAGACCCGGCAGGGGACGTACCTGGTGGCGGGGGCCACCGGGACCGTGGGGCGCGAGGTGGTGCGCGCCCTCCTGGCGCGCGGGCACCGGGTCCGGGCGCTGACGCGGGATCCGGCGCGGGCCGACCTCCCCGCGGGCGCCGAGGTCGTCCGCGGGGACCTCACCGATCCGGACGGTCCGGACGGCCTGGCCGACGCCCTGAGAGGGGTGGTCGGGGTGCACCTGATCACCTTCGGCGGGGAGTACGAGCCGCTGGCCACCGGAGCGCGGATCGTGGAGCTGGTCCGCGCCGCGGGGGTCCGCAGGGTCACCGTGCTGCACGGCGGCGGCCCGACCCCGCTGGAGGAGGCCGTACGGGCCGCGCCCGACCTGGAGTGGACGGTGCTGATGCCCGTGGAGTTCATGGCGAACGCCCTCCAGTGGGCCGAGTCCGTGCGTGCGACGGGCGAGGTCCGGGCCGGGTTCGTGGACGGGCTCAGCGCGATGGTGCACGAGTCCGACATCGGCGAGGCCGCCGCGGTGGCCCTCACGGAGGACGGCCACGCCGGTCGGGAGTACCTCCTGACGGGCCCTCAGTCCCTGACCGTCCACGCCAAGGTCGCCGCCCTCGCCGCCGGCCTGGGCCGGGAGGTGCGGCTGGTGGCGCTGGACGACGAGCAGGCCGCGGACGTCTGGCGGGCCGAGGGCCGCGACGAGGAGACGGTGGCCTGGCTGGTCGACGTCTTCAGGAACACCCCGCCCGAGGGCAGCACCGTGAACGACACCGTCCCCCGCCTCACCGGCCGCCCCGCCCGCACCTTCGAGGACTGGGCCCGCGACCACGCGGCGGCCTTCGGCTGAGCACCCGGACCCGGGCCGGGACACCGCGCGGCCCGGGAGCGCGGTGTCCCGGCCCGTGACAACGCTCGGTCCCGTGGGGGAGCAGGCTCGGGGCCTGCTCCCCCACGGGACCGGCGGGGCGGGGCGTCGCGGAGGTCAGGCGCGGACCGGGGTGCGCCGGGACGGGACGGCGTCGGCCGCGGCGGCGGTCCCGCGGGGCGCGGAGAGGCGGGCGGCGAGCTCGACGGCCTCGGCGCGGCTGGCCACCGAGGGCGGGGAGCCGGGCAGCGGGCGGCCGGCGGTCTCGGTCATCAGCAGGGCCGCGACCAGGCCGACGGCACCGGCCAGGATCGTGTAGTACGCGGGCATCAGGTCGTTGCCGGTGGCGTCGATCAGGGCGGCCACGACCAGCGGGGTGGTACCGCCGAACAGCGAGACGGAGACGTTGAAGCCGAAGGACAGCGAGGCGTAGCGGGTGCGGGTCGGGAACAGCGCGGGCAGCGCGGAGGACATCGCCCCGAGGTAGGTCACCAGGGCCAGGCCGAGGACGAGCAGGCCGGTGAAGACGGCGAGCGTGCCGCCCTGCCGGATCAGCAGGAAGCAGGGCAGGGAGAGCAGCACGAAGGCGGCCGAGCCGCCGATCAGCACGGGGCGCCGACCCACCCGGTCGGAGAGCCGGCCCACGGCGTTGACCAGGCAGAGCAGCACGACCATGACGGCGACGATGGCCATCAGGCCACCGGTCTCGTCGAAGCCGAGCGTGGTCAGGTACGTCGGCATGTACGACAGCAGCATGTAGTCGGTGATGTTGAACGCGGCGACCAGGGCCACGCACAGCGCGAGCGCCCGCGGGTCGGCGAACAGGGTCTTGCGCAGCGGCACCTTGCGGGCCGGGGCGGCGGCCTCGCGGTCCTGGAGCTCCTGGAACGCCGGGGACTCGTCGAGCTTGAGGCGCAGGTACAGGCCCACCAGGCCCAGCGGGCCCGCGATCAGGAACGGCAGTCGCCAGCCCCAGTCGAGCATGGTGGCGTCGCCGAGGAGCACGGTCAGCCCGGTGACCAGTCCGGCGGCGGCGATGTAGCCGATCAGGGTGCCGAACTCCAGGAAGCTTCCCCAGAAGCCGCGCCGACGGTCGGGGGCGTACTCGGCGATGAACGTGGCGGCGCCGCCGTACTCGCCGCCGGTGGAGAAGCCCTGCACCATGCGGCACAGCACCAGCAGCACCGGGGCCCACAGGCCGATGGTGGCGTAGCCGGGGATCAGGCCGATGGCGAGGGTGGCCGCCGCCATCATGATCATGGTGAGGGCCAGGATCTTCTTCCGGCCGACGCGGTCGCCGAGCGGGCCGAAGAACATGCCGCCCAGCGGACGCACCAGGAAGGCCGCGGCGAAGGCCGCCAGCGAGGCGAGGACCTGCGCGGAGGCGTTCCCGGAGGGGAAGAAGACCTTTCCGATGGTGACGGCGAGGTAGCTGTAGACCCCGAAGTCGAACCACTCCATCGCGTTTCCGAGGGCGGTGGCCTTGACGGCGCGCTTCACCGCCCGTTCGTCGGTCACCGTGATGTCGGCGGGTTCCACGAAGTCACCTTTCGTTACGACTGCAATGCATGTGCCTTACACCAAATGCCCTCGGGGCGGTCCGCCCTCGCCGCCGAAGGTCCCGGATGACGGGACTTCCGACCCGCCCCGCCGTAGGGCCCTTGGTCCCTCATCGGGCATCCCGGACACCGGGAGTGACGGATCCGCCCGGAATCGGTACCCTCCGCCCTCCCCCGTCCCGATCCCGGGTCGCCCCGGGGCCGGATCCCGCGCCGATCACAGAGCGTGAGGCGACTGAGGGCGGGTAGGCGAGGGCCGGGGCCGGGGGGAGCAGGCCGGGCCGGGGGCGGAGGCGCGTTAGGGTCCCTGGGCGGAACGATCACTCCGCGACCACGCCACGGGGGAGACGAACGCACGATGCACGAGGTGGGCCTGGGCTTCCTGGGCGTGACACCCGAAACCGAGGCCGCCTACCGACGGCTGCTCCGCTCCGGCAGCGCCTTCACCGCCCGGGCCGGCGACACCACCCACGGGGGTGCGGAGAGCACGGGCACGGGGAACGACGGTCCGGAAAGCGGGGGTGAGGGGAGCGACGGTCCGGGAAGCGAGAGTAAGGGGAACGACGGTCCGGATGCCGGAGGCGTCGAGGACCCGCCGGGCGGAGCCCTCGCCCCGGCGGACGCGACCGCCGAGCTGACCGGACTCGGGCTGGCGACCGAGACCCCCGGCGGGATCCAGCGTCCGGTGGCCCCCGCGACCGCCGTCGAACACCTGGTGGCCCGGCTCGTGGAGCGACGGGCCGCCGCCCTGCGCGCGGAGTACGAGGAGCGGGTGGCCGCCAGCGGGATCGTGGACTCCCTCCTCGCCGACCGGGACGCCGGCCTCACCGGGTGGGACGGCCCGGACCGGCTCACCGGACCCCCGGTGCGTCAGCTGGACGGCCTGGACGCGGTCCGCGCCGCCATCGACGAGCTGACCTTCCACACCCGCGCCGAATCCCTCACCGTCAACCCGGTGGGGGTCCTGTCCGCCGAGAGCATCGCCGTCTCCCGGACCATGGACCTGCGGGTGCTGCGGCGCGGGGTGCGGATGCGGACGGTCATGGCGGCGGCGGCCCTCCACGATCCGCCCACCCTGGCCTACCTGCGCGAGCTGACCGGGCACGGCGCGGAGGTACGTCTCTCGCACCGCCCCCTCGACCGCATGATCATCTGCGATCGGGCCGCCGCCCTCACCCCCGTGGACCCCGCGGACACCCTCCGCGGAGCGCTGCTCGTCCGGGGGCAGGGGCTGGTCGGACCCCTGCTGTCCCTCTTCGAGCGGATGTGGGACGAGGCCGTGGACCTGCCCGGAGCCACGGCACCACCCGGCACGGCCGCCCCGCTCACCCCGGTGGAACGCCGCATCCTCGACAGCCTTCACACCGCCGACAAGGACGAGTCGGGCGCCCGCGAGCTGGGCATCTCCGTGCGCACCTACCGCAAGCACGTGGCCGCGCTGATGCAGCGCCTGGGCGCCGTCAACCGCTTCCAGGCCGCCCTCCGCGCCCGCGAACGCGGCTGGCTCTAGCCCGGGGCGGGGCGGGGGCCGCCGCGGCTACGGACAAGGGCACGGGTCGGGGCAGGGCCGGGGCACCGGTCGGGGCTCAGGTGGGAGCCCCGGCCGGCCGGCACGGGTGCTCGCGCCGCGCCGCGACGGGACCACCGCCCGTCAGGACCCGTTCCCCCGCTTCTTCGCCCGGGCCACCTCGGCGCCCAGGGCCGCCGCGCAGCCCACCACGCAGAGCACGCCGGCCACCATCATCGCGATCCGGGCCCCACCCTCCATCGCGGTGTTCGCGACGCACAGGAACACCACGGCCAGCGAGCTCAGCACCGCCAGCGGCAACCGCTGCGCCCCGGCCGCGGCCGCCCCCTCTCCGAGATCGATGCTGCCACCGGTAGCGGCACCGGTACCGGCACCGGCATCGATGCCGGTGCCGCTCTCGGCCTTGTCTCCGTGCACGGACATGACGGATTCCCCCTCAGTTTCCTCTTCGTTCTCCGCAGCCCCGGTCCCGGCCCCGGCCCGCTTCCGCGGCGCGGCGGGCCCCGGCCTGCTCGGTCACCCCCACCCTCGCATTTCCGGGGCCCGACCCGCCCCCTCGGGGCGCTCAGCTTCCGGAACCGGCCGCGTGCAACAAGCTGCACCTCGCAGCCGACCGCGCCGGTCCGAGCGGCGGCCCCTGACCTGCGCGAAGTCACCGGTCAGGGTCCCGCCCTGTCGGTCGATACGTACTCACCGACCTCGACTCTTCGTACGTTCCACCAGTACGGATCTTCCTGGCGGGATGGGGAGACTCCCCGTCAGAAGCCGCGACCCGCCAGGGAGTCGACGGCACCGGCACGGGGAGAGAGATCATGGGAGACCAGCTGTACGACGGCATCGGCGAGGCGTTCGAGGGCTTCAAGACCCTTCCGCTGACCCGCTACGGGGAGGTGCCCGCCTTCCTCGCGCTCGTCGGGGACGTGACGGGCGCGTCCGTACTCGACCTCGCCTGCGGGACCGGCTTCTACAGCCGCGAGCTGAAGCGTCGCGGCGCCGCCCGCGTCTTCGGCGTGGACATCTCCGGCGAGATGATCGGTGCCGCCCGCGCCCTGGAGGAGGCGGAACCCCTCGGCATCGACTACGAGATCGGCGACATCGGCGCGCTGCCCCACTTCGACGAGCCCTTCGACCTCGCGGTGGCCGTCCAGGCGTTCAACTACGCGCGGGACGTGGCGGAGGTCGAGCGGCTGCTGGCCGTGGTGCACCGCAGCCTCGCACCCGGCGCCGACTTCTTCCTCTTCACCCTGGACCCCGACTTCCGCTTCGACGGGCCCTCCCTGGCCAAGTACGGGTTCACCTGCGTCCCCGCCGGCGAGGCCACCGAGATCGGCCCGCGGATCGAGGTGACCGCGCTGCTGGACCCGCCGATCTCCTTCGTCGCGAACCCGCCCAGCCGCCAAGTCTTCGAGGACTCCCTCACCAAGGCGGGGTTCTCGGAGGTGAGCTGGGTGCCGATGCGGATCTCCGAGGCCGGGGTCCGCGAACACGGCGAGGAGTACTGGGCCGACTGGCACGCCAACCCCGCCCTCACCCTCCTCCGCTGCCGCGCCTGAACCCCCACCGGCACCGGTACGCGCCACGGACCCCCGGGCCCCGCACCCGCCCCGCACCCGCCCCCGCACGCACGCCCGCACACGAGCGGGTGCGGGCCGGTGCCGGCCGGTGCGGGGCCTCCGCCGTTGAGCCGTTCGGGGGATGCGGATCCGGCCCCGTTCGGGCCGGGCCCACCCGCTCCGGTGCGGGTACGCGGCGGGGCGGGTGGGGGTCAGGAGGCGAGGTCGGGCACGAGTTCGGCGCTCGGGAGCTGGCCGAACGCCCCGCCGGGGAGGATGAGTTTGCCGGTGCGGCGGCCACTGCCGACGAGGACGTACGGGATCCCGGACAGGGACGCGTCCACGAGCAGCGGCCAGTCCGAGGGCAGGCCGACGGGCGTGATGCCCCCGTACTCCATACCGGTGAGCCCCACGGCGGTGTCCATCGGCGCGAAGGACACCTTGCGGGCCCCGAGCCGGCGGCGGACGACCCCGTTGACGTCCGCGCGGGCCGCCGAGGGCACCAGGCAGGCGGCGTACGAGACCTCCCCGCCGCGCTTGGCGGCGACGACCACGCAGTTCGCGGAGGCCGCCAACAGGCCCTGTCCGTAGCGGTCCACGAAGGCCGCGGTGTCGGCGACCGCCGGATCGGTGTCCACGTACACCACGGCGGACGCGGGGACCGGGCCGGTCCAGGTGCGGAACGCGGCGGCGACCGGAGCGACGAGCGCGTCGAGGCGCTCGGGGGCGGGGGCGGGATCCGTGAAGACGTCGAAGGGCGGCTGCATGGCGATCATGCTGCCCTGTCCCGACCTCTCCCCGGGCCTCCTTCCACCATCCGGACCCCTCCGGTCGGATGCGGGGCGTGCGACGGGTGCCGGCGGCCGCTCCTCCCGCATGACAGGTCACACCGCAATGTCACGCGTCACGGGGCAATGTCACAGCGCAATGCCACGAATCCCAGGCACCTGCCGCGGTCTGTCCCGGTTCCTGCCGGGTTTCGGCCATGTTCCCGGAAGGACCGTTCCTGCTTCCGCGGGCCCCCGCCCGGACGGAGTACGGTCCCTCACTGCCCGGACCTGCGACGCCCGCCGATGCGACGGGCGACGTACCCGGGCCGGGCCGGAGCCGTTCCGGCGGCCGTGGAGACCGCCCGCCGGAACAAGGAAACCGGAAGGAGTGCCCTGTGACACCTCCCGCACGCGGACCCGCGACCTCGACCACGACCACATCCCCGACCGTGGCCGTGGCCGTGGCCGTACGGAAGTCGATCCCGCAGCACGCGCCCGTCCCCCGGTCCCTGAGCACGAGAACGCTGCCCTTCGCGGCGGCCGCCGCGGCCGCGGCGGTGCTGGCACTCCCCGCCCCGGCCCAGGCCCGGCCGGGTCCGGAGCCGTCCTCGGCGGCGGCACCGGCGCCCTGCGTGTCCGGTGAGGGACCGGAGAGCCGTACCCGGAACAACTCCGTGGACGAGGGCGAGATCCGCTGGTCCGACGGGACCGTCTACGACGACGCCCGCGCGTTCGCGGTCTCGGCCGAGGGCTGGTCGTACCGCGGCGCGCGGATCGCGATCCTGCCCGACACCGCCGTCACCTCGGACGACCTCGCCTTCGTCGACTACAACGGCGGCACCTCCGCCAACGCCCCGCTGGGTTCGTACCAGTGGCGGCCCGCCTTCGGGGCCACGGACCGGGTGCGCTTCAACCGGCAGAAGCTGAACGCCAGGCCGTACGACACCCGCGACTTCCGCCGGTTCGTCGCCCTCCACGAGATCGGGCACGCGCTGGGGCTGTGCCACAAGGCCACCACCGTCGTCTCGCTGATGTGGAAGGCGGCCCCGAGCACCCCGGTGACCTGGGTCCCGGACACCGACAAGGCCAACTACCGCACACTGTGGGGCTCGCAATGAAACGTCCGATCGTCGCCGTCGTGGCCACCGCCACCGTCCTGACCTGCGGGGCCGTCTCGTACGCGGCGCTGTCCGGCCCCGCGGACGCCCTCACCGTCCACTCGCTGTGCGCCGCCGACACCTCCCGGGACGAGTACGTCGCCACGAACAACGAGCAGTTGGCCGTGGTCACCGTGACGGGCCGGGAGGCCTACCTGGAGGAGGAACCGGAGCTCCCCGGCGGGGTGCAGTTGTACCGGGTCCACGTGGACCGGGTCCTCAAGGGCGGTACGGCGGCCGATCTCGTGCTCGGTCAGAGCTCCGAGGCGGCCCCCGCCTCGACCGCCCCCGAGCCCGAGCCCGTGCCGGCCCCCGCGCCGGATCCCGCCCAGGCCACCCTGGTGCCGGACCGGCAGTACGTGGTCGGTTTCCATCTGGGCGGCAGTTACGGCGACGGGTACGTGATGTTCTCCCGTACCGTCGCCCCCGCCGAGGACCGCGAGGAGCTGGCCGGGCACTGGCGGCGGGCGGTCGCCGCCCGCCAGGAACAGCCCGACTGCGAGGACACCACGGGCACGGGCTGAGCCACGACACCGGCGGAGCCCCGACACCGGCGGAGCCCGGGCTCAGCGCGGGGCGGTCCACTCCGGGGTCCACGTGCCGGGCGCGGAGTGCTCCGGCACGGTGGCGGCGAGGTGGGCGCGCAGCGCGGCCAGCGCGGGGTGCGGGTTGTCACGGTGCCAGAGGAGGGAGTGCGGGTACACCGGCACGGGACCGACCACGGGCACGAGCCGCAGGCCGTGGCCCTCGGGCCAGATGAGGCGGGTGTGCTCGCCCATGAAGGTGGCCAGGGCGGGGGTGTCGGCGATGGTGTCGAGGAGGGCGTCGGAGCCGAAGTTGGGTCCGGTGGCCTCGACGGTGAGTCCGAAGCGGTCCGCCAGTGCCTCGTAGTAGGCGCCCCATTCGGTGCCGGGGGCGATTCCGGGCATCCAGATGCGGTGACCGGCCAGCTCGTCGAGGGTCACGGAGCGGGCCGCCGCCAGCGCGTGGCCGGGTCCGGTGAGCAGCCGGAGCGGCTCGTCGAGCACCCGGGCCGAGAGGACGTCCGCGGGCAGGGGGCGTCCGGGGGCGGTGACGGCGCGGAAGGTGGCGTCGATCTCCCCGGTGCGGAGGGCGGCCACGGCCGCCCCGATGTCGAGGAGGTTCACCACGTCGAGTTCCACCGCGGGGTGCGTGCGGTGGAACTCCCGCATCAGCCCCGAGCCGGCGCCGCGCAGGTTGATCACGTCCACGCGCAGCGGTCGGCTGCCGGGGCGCACGGCCGCCGCGGCCCGCTCGGCGACCCGCACCAGCTCGTGGGCGTGCGGCAGGAAGGCACGGCCGTCGATGGTGAGCGAGGCGCCGCGCGGGGCGCGGTCGAGGAGACGCACTCCGAGCGCGCGCTCCAGGGCCGCGATCCGTTTCGAGACGGCCTGCTGGGTGACGCCCAGCTCGTCGGCGGCGGGCTGGAACCGGCCGGCCGCGGCGACGGCGACGAACGTGCGCACCCCTTCGAGGTCCATCGGATCCACCTTCCGCAGCTCTGCTCACTGGCGGTTCGACATGGCGACCGTCCGACCTTGCCACACAACCAAGGGTTGTGGATCGGCACGAGTGTAGTTGTTTGACCGGCCATGACCTCTCACGGTTGGCTCCCATGCATCAACGAAACCTTGTGGACTGGCGGAGCGATGGTGTGAGTGGTGGCCGGTGAGCGGGCGAGGGGCGGGTCCGACGCCGGGGTCGGGGTCGGAGTCGGGGGGCGGTGAGGGGTGGGCGTCCCCGGGGTTCGGGCGGCTGTGGGCGGCGTACGCGGTGAGCGCCTACGGGTCGGGGCTCGGTTTCGGGGCGCTGTCGCTGATCGCCGTCCTCGTGCTGGACGCCGGCCCCGCCGAGGTCTCCGCCTTGGCGGCCGTGGGGCCGGCCGTGGGGGCGCTGCTGGCGTTGCCGCTCGGACCGTGGGTGGAGGTCCGCCCCAAGCGCCGGGTCATGGTCGTCACGGACCTGGTGCGGTGCGCGGCCCTCGGAGCCGTGCCCGCGGCCCACCTGCTCGGGGTCCTCTCGTACGCCCAACTCCTGGGTACGGCGGTGGTGGTGGCGGCCGCTCGGATCGCCTCGGGGGCGGCGGCCGGGGCCTACCTGAAGGCTCTCGTCCGGCCGGAGGACCGGCTCGTGGCCAACGCCCGCCTGGAGTCCACGAACTGGAGCTCGCTGGCGATCGGCCCGCCCCTGGGCGGCGCGGCCACCGGGGCCTTCGGTCCGGTGGTGCCCATCGCGGCGGACGCCCTGAGCCACCTCCTCTCCGCCCTCTGCCTCGGCTCTCCCCGGCGGGGCCTCGGACCGAGGACGCGACGCGCGCCCACGTTCCCGCGCCGGCCCGCGCCCTCGGGCCCGTTCCCGCGCTTCACCTCCGTCCGCGCCCGCGTTCGCGTCCGGGAGCGAGAGCGGGAGCGGGAGCGGGAGCGGGAACGGACAGGAGACGGGGCGGAGGCGCGGGGGACCGGTCGCGCGGAGCCTCGTGAGCCGGATCGGGTGCGCGCGGGCGGGCTGCTCGACGGCTGGCGGCACCTCGCCGGCCACCGCGGGCTGCGCGCCCTGTACGTGGACAACCTGCTGGTCACCGGCCTGGTCATGGCCACCGAACCGCTGCTGTCGGTCCTGCTGCTCCGCGAGCTCGGCTTCCCCGCCTGGCAGTACGGCCTGGCCTTCGCCGTGCCCTGTCTCGGCGGGCTCCTGGGGTCGCGGCTGGCCCGTGCGGCCGTGGACCGGTACGGGCGGGACCGGGTGCTGCGGACCGCCGGGGCCGTGCGCGTCCTGTGGCCGGTCGGGCTCGGATTCATCGGGCCGGGTACGGCCGGGCTGGTCACGGTGATGGTCGTGGAACTCGCCGTCGTGGTCAGCATGAGTATGTACGCGCCGGTCCTGGCCACCTACCGCCTCGACCACACCCCCGACCACCTCCTCGCCCGTACCCTGGCGGCCTGGGCCATCGGCCAACGAGTCGCCGTGGCCGTGTGCACCACCGTGGTGGGCCTCCTCGCCACGGCCACCGGCCCCCGCCCCGCCCTCACCGTCACGGGTCTCCTCCTGATCGCCGTCCCCTTCACGCGCGCCGTACCCCTCACGCGCGCCGTGCGACGGTTTCGCTCGGGTGCTCGTCCCGGACCCGGCTCACCGGCAGCGCCGCGCCGACGGGCACGGCCCGCGGACGAGCGCCCCGGCCGACGATGACCAGGGCCCGGGACAGCAGTCGAGGAGCGCCGGCGACGGAACGCAGTGGTCTCGCCACCACCCACCCGGAGCCCACGAGTGCGCGAGTCAGCAGGTCCGCGGGTCCGCGAGTCCACGAGTCCACCGCAGACCGACCTGATCCGGCACCGACCGCTTCAAGCCGACGGGGGCCGGGACGGCCGGCCCGGCGACCCGATGCGGTGCGTGCCCCTTCCCCGTGCCCGCCCCCGGGCCCGTCCTCAGGCCCGTCCCCGCGCGCCTCCCCCGCACTTTCAGCGCCCTTCCCGCGCCCCTGCCGCACGCCTTTCCCGGCTGGTTCCTCGACCGATTCCGCGACCGCGCAGCGCACCGCGCCCGGTCTCCCGCCGCCCCGAAACCCACTCACACCGGTACCGAACAGGCGGACGGATCAGGCCGATTCGGGACAACGGTCGGGCCGGACCGCCCTTCCGCTGTGGTACGCCATGCCCGAGCCCCGGCTCCGATCGGCCCCACCGCACTTCCAGGAGGACCCCCCTCGTGCCCCCTTCCTCCCTCGAACCCCGGCCCGACCCCGCACACGAACCGGACCGTGCACCCGACCCCACCGCCCGCCGCACGGCCGACGGCGCCACCGTCCGCACCGGCCGCACCGCCGCCGGAGGCGACGGCGTGCCGTGGCGGGCGGTGATCGGCGGCTCCGTCGGCAACCTGGTGGAGTGGTACGACTGGTTCGTCTACGCCAGCTTCGCCACGTACTTCGCGGCCTCCTTCTTCCCCCACGGCGATCCCACCTCCCAGCTGCTCAACACCGCCGGCATCTTCGCCGTGGGCTTCTTCATGCGCCCGCTCGGCGGCTGGCTGCTCGGCGGGTACGCCGACCGCCGCGGCCGCAAGGCCGCGCTGACCCTCAGCGTGACCCTGATGTCCGCGAGCGCCCTGCTCATCGCCTGCGCCCCCACCTACGCGACGGCCGGGTACGCGGGCGCCGGCGTCCTGCTGCTGGCCCGCCTGCTCCAGGGGCTCTCGGTCGGCGGGGAGTACGCGGCCAGTGCCACCTACCTCACGGAGGCGTCCGCACCGGGACGGCGCGGATTCGTCGCCAGCTTCCAGTACGTCTCGATGACCCTGGGCCAGTTGCTCGGACTGGGCCTGCAGATCCTGCTCCAGCACACGATGGGGGCGGCGGCCCTGCACTCCTACGGCTGGCGCATCCCGTTCGTGATCGGCGCGGTGGGGGCGGCCGTCGTCTTCTGGCTGCGCCGCAACCTCGCCGAGACGGAGGCGTACACGGAGGTCTCCGACGAGGACCGCGACGAGGCGCGGGGCTCGCTGCGGCTGTTGCTGCGCCACCGCCGGGAGTTCGCCCTCGTGATGGCCCTGACCATGGGCGGTACCGTCGCCTACTACACGTACACCACGTACCTGACCAAGTACCTGTCGAACACCGCCGGACTCAGCAAGGACGACGCGGCCCTGGTCAGCTTCTGCGCGCTGACCGTGTTCATGTTGCTGCAACCCCTCGCGGGAGCCCTCTCCGACCGGATCGGGCGCCGCCCCCTGCTCATCGCCTTCGGCATCGGGGGCACGTTCGGCACGGTGCCCCTGCTGGCGGCCCTGTCCCGGGCCGACGGCTTCGCGGGGGCGCTGCTGCTGTCCCTGACCGCGCTGGTCATCGTCACCGGATACACCTCCATCAACGCGGTGGTGAAGGCCGAGCTCTTCCCGACCAGGGTCCGGGCCCTGGGCGTGGCCCTGCCGTATGCCCTGGCCAACGCGTTGTTCGGCGGCACCGCCGAGTACGTCGCCCTGTGGTTCAAGGACCGCGGGATCGAGTCGGGCTACTCCTGGTACGTCGCCGGGTGCGCGGCGGTCTCGCTGGTGGTGTACCTGACGATGCGGGAGACCCGCGACACACCCCTCTCGGAGGCGGACCGCAAACCGGGCGCGGACCATCTGCCCGCACCTCAAGCAGGGCACCCCGAGAGCGAGTTGAGCCGCTGAGCCAGTGAGTCGCTGAGCCGGTGAGCAGGTGAGCCGGTACGGACCGGGGCCCTCGTCACGCCGCCCCGGTTCGGCAATCTGGAGGTGGCGGCCCCGGATCAGGGGGAGTTACGTTCCGTGCGGTGGGTCTGCCATTGCAGTGTCATCGATGACAGGTGGCACCAGAGCATCACGTGTCACAGCCCACCCCTCGCCCCGCGTCCCCGCCCCAGGGAGCTGCCATGGCCGCCACCCACACCGCCGCCACCCCGAGCACCACCCCCGGCACCGCGGCCCGCATCGCCGTGCACGCCCTCGTCCGGCTCTCCGCCGAGCGATTGCTCTCGGCCCGGGAGGTGGCGGCGGCCAAGTGGGGAACGGACCGGCCCGTCGAGGACCCGGTACGCGAACGGCAGATCCTGGCCGCCGCGCGGGCCCGGGCGGCCTGCCGCGGCCTGAGCCCCGCCCTCGCCCGACGCTTCGCCCAGGACCAGATGGACGCGGCCAAGCTCGTCCAACACGCCCTGCACGCACGCTGGCGCGCCCACCCCGCCGAGCGACCCCGACACCGTCCCGACCTGACACTCCTCCGCCCGCACCTGGACTCTCTGGACGCCCGCCTCCTCCACGCCCTGGCCACGGCGCTCCCCCACCTCACCGCACCCCTCGGCGGGGCCGAGCTGGCCCGTCAACACGCGCGCGTCTCCACCACCCTCGCCCTGGACCCCACCCACCGCACCGCCCTCACCCGAGCCCTCACCCACGCCCACGCTCACGCTCACCCCCACGCACTCGTACCACTCCCCTCCCCTCCCTCCTCCCCGTCCCCCTCCCCCTCCCCCTCACCGTCGTGCTGACGAACGGCCGCCGCCCCCGACTGCCGGAGCAGTCGGGGGCGGAGGAAAGAGAAGAAGAACGGACGGCCCGATCCGGCGGGGCGATCAGCCGAGCCGCGTGAGGCGGGTGGTGAAGGAGGGCTCGGACAGGGCAGTGCCGACCGCCACCGGGACGCTCTTCGCGCCCGCGCCCTCCCCCGCCGTCAGCACGCCGATCTCGGTGCCCGCAGGAGCCTCGTGCGGTACCGCGCCCGCCTTGTCCTTGGACCCGAGCGTCAGACGGAGCTTCTGGCCGGGCGTCCCGATGGCGTCGAGGTTCTTCGTCGCCACCAGCGGGGTGCGGCCGCCGAGGCCGTCGTCCACGTAGCCGACCGTCTGGCCCTTGCGGACCACCCGCGCCGAGCCCAGCGCGCCGCGGACCGCCTCGATGACCTTCTTGCTGTTCTCCAGCACCAGGGCCAGGCTCCGGGTCGCGTTCGGGTCGGAGCCCTCCGCGCGCTGCTCCATCAACGCGCCCAGGATCATCGGCGTCTCGTCGCCCACGGACTTGTAACCCGCCCACATCAACGCGCCACCGGCCGGGGTGCTCGACCCCGTCTTGATCCCGCGGACGCTCAGCTCGGGAGCGCTGAGCAGGCTGTTGTTGTTGATGAGCCGCTGGGAGAGGTTCTTGATCTCGGCGTCGGGCAGCAGCACCACCGAACGGAACACCTCGTTCTTCATCACCGCCTCGGCCAGCTTGAGCTGGTCCACGGCCGTGCTGACCGTACCCGCGTCCAGGCCGCTGGGATCCGTGTACTTGGTGTCCTTCATGCCCAGCTCCGCCGCGGCGGCGTTCATCTTCCGCACGAACTCCGCCTCCGAGCCGCCGCTGTCCCACCGGGCCAACAGTCGGGCGACGTTGTTCCCGGAGGGGATCATCAACATCTTGAGCATGTCCAGCTGGCTGTACGTACTGCCCTCGGTGAGGCCCTCGATGCGGGACTCGTGCTCGGACTTGCCGTCGGCCACGGTCTTCGCGTCGACCTCGATGCCGGGGCCGTCCTGGCCCTTGCGGAGCGGGTGGCCCTTGAGCAGCACGTAGGCCGTCATGACCTTCGCGACGCTCGCCGTCGGCACCGGCTTCTGCTCCCCGAAGGTGCTGATCGTCCCGGAGCCGGGCACCCGCACGGCACCCTGCCCGCCGGCGGGCCACGGCACGGAGAACGCACCGGGCACGGCGTGCGTCTGCTCGGCCGCAACGAGCCGGGTGTCGGGGAGCGGCCGCAGCAACTGCGCCCCCGCCACGGCCCCGAGGGCGAGCAGCAGGATCGGCGTCCAGATCTTGACCCGGCGCACGGCGGTCCGACGCGGGGTCTCCGGCGGCTCCGGGGTGTTGGTCAACTGCGCGAGCAGATCGAGGGGCTCGGCCTGCGCCTGCTCGGGGGTGCGGGGGCCGGCCGGTGCCTGCGGGGCCGCGGCCGGGGTGGGCCTGGGAGTGGGCGTGGGAGTGCGTACCGGTGCGGGCGGGCGGGCGGCTGCGGTCCCGGCGGCCGTGCCGACGGGGCGGACGGGGACGCGCGGAAGGACCGCCGTCCGCTCGGCCGGGGCGTCGAGGTCCTTGAGCGGGATGAACGTACTGGTGCGCTCGGGGTCGTCCGCGGGGTCCGGTGCGGAGTCGGTACCCGGGTCCGCGCCGGGGCGCTTGCCGCCGGCGGCGGTCGGCTGCTGCTCGCGGACCTCGGGCAGCACTTCGGTCAGGGCTTCGTTCGCGGCTGCGGCCGGCGCTGAGGCCGGCACCGACGCCGACGCCGACGGGGAAGACTCTGCGGCGGGCTGCGGGGAGGGCTCGACGGACTTCCCGGGATCGGCGGTACCGGAGTCCGGGCGCCGCGCCCAGGAGGGGACCCGGCGGTCCGACTCGGGAGCGACCGGGTCGCTGCCCGCCGGGGTGGTCCGCGTGACGTTCTTCAGGTTCAGCGTCGCGGGCGCGTGCTCACGCACGGGCACCTGTTCCGACTCCGTTCGCTGCTCCCGAGCCGGTTCCGGTCCGGATCCGGGATCGCCCTCCGACCCGGAGCCGGACTCGGCCGTGACGGCAGCGGCACGGGGCTCGGTGCCCTGCTCGGGGTCGTGACCCTGCTCGGGCTCGGCGGGAGTGTCGGCCCGCACCGCGGAGCGCGGATCGGGCACCGAGGCGCGCGGCGCCGGCTCCGCGTCAGCCTCGGACTCCTCGGCCGTCGGGCCGGCTGCGGAGGCGGGCACGGGGGACGCTGCCGTCCGAGGATCCGACACCGGTACGGACTCGGCCCCCGAAGCAGTCGCGCACCCCGAAGCCGTCGCGGGCCCCGAAGCCGTCGCGGAGTCAGACACCGACTCGGAGTCGGACACCGACCCGGACTCCGACGCGGCTTCGGACCCCGACGCGGATTCCGGTTCCGTCTCGGACACCGATTCCGATGCTGGGCCGGGCGCCGGTTCGGGCGCCGGTTCGGACGCCGGCTCCGGGTGCGGTTCCCGTTCGACCGTCCGCCCGGGGGTGTCCGTGACCGTCGGGGCCGTGGCCTCTTCCGGTCCCGTGCTCTTCGGGGAGCCGCCCGTCACCGCTTCCGTGTTCATCCCAGCCCAGTCCTTCTTGCCGTTGCGTGCGACGGCGCCGCATCAGGGCGCCGTCGCAAGGAAGGATGTCCGGGGTCGCCCAGTCGTTCCCGCGATCGGATCTTGTGACCGACCGGTCATATTCCGGCCGGCGACCCGATGCCGTCGGGGGCGTCCACCGAGACGCCACTCGGGGTGCCGGCCGCGCCCTCGGTCCCGTACCCCGCTTCGGCGGCGGAGTGCCCGGAGGCGAAGGTGAACGCGCGGGGGGTGGGGCCGTTGGCGCGCAGCTCCGCGAGTCGTTCCAGCGCCTCGTGCACGGTCGGTACGTATCCGGCGGGCACCCACCACAGGACGAGGTGGTGGGCCTCCACGTGACGGTCGAACCACTCGCGGCGGCGGCGCATCACGTCCAGGTGCCCGCTGCGGTAGGTGAA
The DNA here is from genome assembly GCF_040302735.1 of Streptomyces sp. NPDC097619. Lineage (NCBI taxonomy): Bacteria > Bacillati > Actinomycetota > Actinomycetes > Kitasatosporales > Streptomycetaceae > Streptomyces > Streptomyces sp. NPDC097619. The sequence continues at coordinate 47,946 of NZ_JBEOSD010000001.1, forward strand.
GTCCCAGAGCGCCTCCTGGGATTCCCACATCGACATGTTGACGATGACGTCCTCTCCGGCCGGACGCATCCCCGTCGCGTCGGTCTCCCCTTCCTCCGCGAGGCGCCACACGAAGCCGGGCGTGCCGTCGGCGGCGGCGTTGACGGGTGCGAGGAGGTCCACGAACGGCTTCATGCGGGGGTCGTCGAGCGGGTAGCGGAGCGTGGCCACGTTGATCTGGGCCAGGTGGGCGGCGGGCTCGCGGCCGTCGGCGGCGACGGCGTCTTCCGTGGCATCGGCATCGGCGGGCAGGGCGGAGGCGTGCGGGGATGCGGTCATGGGTCACATCCCAGCACGGGCTGGTTTTCTATGTCAATGAATATTGTTTTTAGAGTGGTTCCCCACCGGAGGCGCCCCCGGGAACCTCCTCGACCACCACGCAGCACTCGCCCGGGCGGGCGTCCATCCGCGCGCGGAGGGGACCGTCCGTTCCGATGAGCCCTTCCAGCAAGGCGAGGTTCATCCCGCACACGAGGGGCGGGTAGCGCTCGGCCACGGCGTGGAAGGGGCAGTTGCGCATCCGGACCACCATCGCGCCCTCGTCGGCCGGCCTCCCGCCCTCGCCCCCGGCCCCGGCCCCACTCTTCGTCTCAGGGGCGGCAGGTTCGGTGTGGGGCTCGTACCCGCGGGCCGCGAGCGTGTCGGCGGCCTCCGCGAGGTCCGCGCAGGGGGGCGCCGCGCCGCGCAGGGCCTCGCCCCGGCGGCGCGCGGCGGCGCAGAGCTCGGCGTCGAGTCCGGCCTCCTCGGCCGCCTCCGCGAGCAGTTCGGCGGCGGTGCGGTAGTCGCGGGCGGGGAGGGTCACCGCCCGTTCGGTACGAGCCCGCGCGTACACCTTGGCGGGGCGACCAGCCCCCGGCCCCGAACGCCCCGTCAGCCGGCGGCTGCCGCTTTCCAGCAGGCCGGCGGCGGTCAGCTTGTCCAGGTGGTGCGCGGCCAGCGTCCGCGCGATGCCGAGGGCTTCGGCCGCTTCGTTGCGACCGACCTCGCGCCCCTGGGCCACCACGTACGCGTACAGGCGGCTGCGGACCGGATCGTGCAGCAGGGCGACCGCCTCGATGTCAGCGGCACCGCCGACACCACCGACACCGCCGAGGCCACCCGCGCCGCCGACGCCTTCGGCCCCGGAACGGGCGCGGCCGTCCCGTCCGGAACGCTCTTCGTTCGCTTCCTCCATCCGCACAGTCTAGAAACAACGCACGTGACCTTTAGAGCGCAGTCCAGGGCACCCGGCAGGCGTGCGGTCCGTTCCCCTCGGGGCACAGGGCCGCGATCAGCCCTTTGCGGACGGCGTGCCAGTTCCGCAGGGAGCACTCCAGCCGGACGTGCAGCTCGACGGGTTCACGGGCCCCGCCGTCCACTCCCGGCCGTTCCACGGCCCACTGCTCGGCCAGCATCTCGTGGAGCTCGGCCGTCGTCAGCCCGCTTCCCGGGTACTCCCGGACGACCTCGGTCCGCACGATCCGCACCGTGCCCGCCGCGTGTCGCCCCACGACCTCGTCGACGAGCCCCCGGACCCACTCCAGCCCCTCCTCGTCCGCGTACAGCCCGAACCCCAGCTTCCGCGTCCTCGTCCGCGTCCGCGTCCGACGCACACCCACCCCCGAACTCACGCCCACACCCGCCTCGGTCCGATTCCCGCTCCGTCAGACCGCGAAGGACTCCGCCGCCGTCAGGGACTCGACGAAGCTACGGAAGTCCCTGGCCAGCGGCACCTCGCTGACGGTCTCGGTGTCGAACCAGGTGACGGAGGGCTCGTCACCCTCCCCGCATGCGCGGTAGTCGAGGGCGATCCACCAGTGGCCGTCGCCGGAGAGCAGCACCAGTTGGCGGGGCAGCCGCCACTCCCTGACCAGCCGCGCCGAGTCGAGGACCGAGGCTCCGCCCTCGGCGCGACCTATGCCCATCAGGTCGTCGAGCGGGACGTGGTCCTCGCTCCAGGAGTTCGGCACTTCGGTGGGGAAGGCGTTCCACCGGTCCGCGACCTCACCGCCGTTGCGCACGCGCAGCAACTCCACCAGTGAGCCCGGCAAGCGGACCCCGAGCTCGCGCTCGGCCTCCAGCACCGCTTCGTCGGTCAGCGGGTCCTGCTTCCCGTAAAGCCCCGTGCCCCAGAACGACTTCTTCACCTCAGCAAAACCAGCCATAGCACGCATCCTAGAGAGCCGTACCGACGATCCGAAGATCCCCGTACCCCGAGAACTCCCGGAGATCCCTCCCGCCGACCCCGAGAAGACCCTGAGATCGCGGCCACCGGCCCGACCTGCCCGAATCCGACACCGGCACCGGATTCGGACCCGGACCCGGATCCCTCAACTCTCCCCCGCGTCCTCCGCGGCCCGCACCGCCCCGTACAGGCGGGCGGCGTCCTCGCTCGGGGGCAGGCCGAACTGCCGTCGGTACTCACGGCTGAACTGGGAGGGGCTGTCGTATCCGACGCGGTGGCCCACGCCGGTGACGTCGCGCGGGTGGGTGGCGAGCAGCAGGCGGGCCTGCCGGAGGCGGATCTGCTTCTGGAAGCGGAGGGGGCTCATGGCCGTGACGGCATGGAAGTTGCGGTAGAAGGCGGAGGGGCTCATGCCGGTCCGGCGGGCCAGTTCCTCGACCCGGAAGGGCTCCGCGTAGTGCTCGCGGATCCACTGCACCGCCCGGGAGACGTGGCTGAGGCTGCTGTCCGCCAGGCCGAGCTGGCGCACCGCCCGCCCCTGTTCGCCGGTGAGCAGGCGCCAGAGGATCTCCTGTTTGACCAGGGGGGCGAGCACGTCCCGGTCGCGGGGCTCGTCCAGCAGCCGGAGCAGTCGGACCACGGCGTCGAGCAGGGCGTCGGGGGCCCTGCTGACGGCGATGCCGGGCGGGGGGCCGCCCGTGGCGCGCGGAGTGGGGCCCGTACCGGAACGCAGCAGCAGTGCGGCCACGTCGGAGGGATCCAGCGTCAGGCCGAAGCCGAGAGCCGGATGTTCGGGCGTGGCCCCGACGAACTGTCCGGTGACGGGAAGGTCCACGGAGGCGACGAGGTATTCGCCGGGCCCGTACGCGAGGACCCGATCGCCCAGCACGAGGCGTTTGGAACCCTGCGCGATCAGTGCGAGGACGGTGCCGGAGGTGGCCGGGGCGGGGGGATCCGAACGGTCGACCCGGGAGACGAGGACCCCGTCCACGGGGGTGGTCCCGTCGGGACCGTTCCGTCGGGCGGACCGGGCGTGCCGGTCCAGGAGGGTGCGGATCTCGTCCAGGGACATGCCGTCATTGCAGCACGGGAGCCGTCGCCCCTTCCCGCATTCGGGAGGATCGTGCAAGCGAGGAGTCGGATCGTTCTACTGTCTGCGCAGGTCAAAGCCTTGAATGGAAGGGAAGAGAGAACCGGTCGCGGATCCAGGAGGAGATCATCATGAAGGTAGCGGTCATCACGGGGGCCAGCTCCGGCATCGGGCGCAGCACGGCGATCGAGGTCGCCCGGCGGGGCACCGGGGTCGTCCTCACCTACGGCGCCAACGTCGAGGGCGGCCGGGAGACGGTGGCGGCGATCGAGAGGGAGGGCGGCACGGCCGTGGCCCTGCCCCTGGACCTCGGCGACACGGCCGGGTTCCCCGCCTTCCGCGATGCGGTGGCCGCGGCGCTGCGCGAGGTGTGGGACCGGGACACCTTCGACCACCTGGTGAACAACGCGGGCGCCGCCCACATGGCCCTCTTCGAGGACACCACGGAGGACGACTTCGACCGACTGACGGGTGTGCTGCTGAAGGGCCCGTACTTCCTGACGCAGGCCCTCCTCCCGCTCTTGGCGGACGGCGGGGCCGTCGTCCACACGAGCAGCAGTTCCGCCACGGCGGCGGCCCCGGAGCCGGGGTACTCCGCCTACGCCTCGCTGAAGGGCGCCGTCAACGTGCTGGGACGGTACCTGGCCAAGGAGCTGAGCCCCCGCGGGATCCGCGTCAACACCGTCTCCCCCGGGCCGACCCGGACGCGCCTCGGCGGTGACGCCTTCGACCGCTTCCCGGAGCTCGTCCCGCCCCTCGTCGCGAAGACGGCCCTGGGCCGCCTCGGGGCACCGGAGGACGTCGCCGCCGTCATCGCCACGCTGTTGTCGGAGGACGGGCGGTGGATCACCGCGCAGAACATCGAGGTCTCCGGCGGCTACGCCCTCTGACACGCGGGAGCCAGAGGGTGCCGCCGCCCACCCGCCGGCACCCTCTGCCCCTCCCCCCGCCACCGCCCGCAGGCGAGCGGGGGGTTGGCGGGGTCGGTGGCGGCTGTGATGCTGGGGCGGCGTGCGACCGGCGGGGGACGGCCCGCAGTCCGAGGAGGAAGGCCCTGGGGACCGTGACGAGCAACTGGCTGCCGCCCGAGCAGTACGTGGAGACGATCGCGCGGGCCACCTCCTACGCCTGCCTCTACTTCACCGACCCCGAGGGACGGCCCGTCCAACTGCGCGCCGTGTACGGGGCCGAGCGGTGGCAGTGGCCCGGCGGCAACATGGATCCGGGCGAGTCGCCCTGGCAGTGCGCGGTGCGGGAGTGCGCCGAGGAGACCGGGATCCGCTTCGAGGGCGAACCGCGGCTGCTGGCCTCGGTGTTCCTGGCGGACCGGGGGCGGAGCTGGCCCGCGAACCACATCGGGTTCATCTTCGACGGGGGCGTCCTGACCCGGGAGCGGATCGCGGGCATCGTCCTCGACCCCGCCGAGCACGACGCGGTGGCGGTGCACTCGGTCGAGGAGTGGCGGCGGCTGATGAGCCCGGTGACCTTCGCCCGCCTGGAGGCCGTGGAGGCCGCCCGACGCGCGGGCACGGCCTCCTACCTGGAACTGCCCTCGCCGACCTGATGACGGCCGAGGGGCCCGGGTGACCCGGTGACCGGGTGCCCGGGTGACTCGGTGACCGGGTGACCGGGTAGGCCAAGCGGCCGACGCGGTCCCCCGGACGGGGGAGCGCGGCCCCGGCCCGGGCGCCGACGCCCGCTTTAGGAGGGATCGTCCGTTTGGATGGTGCGGACGACCGACCGCCCCTCGGAGACCCCGGAGCCAGGCATGAGGAAGATCAAGGCACAGCTGTTCATCTCGCTCGACGGAGTGGTGGAGGAGCCCGGCGAGTGGCACTTCCCGTACTACAACGACGAGATGGGGGTCGCCGTCAACAGCACGCTGGGCCAGGCGGACACACTGCTCCTCGGGCGCCGCACGTACGACAGCTTCGCGGGGGCCTGGCCGGAGCGCGAGGCGGCGGGCGGGCCGGACGCCCCCTTCGCCAAATCGCTCGGGGACGCCCGCAAGTACGTGGTCTCGCGCAGCCCGCTGTCCTTCACGTGGCGGCAGTCCTTCCAGCTCGAAGGGGAGTTCACTGAGGCGGTGACCGCCCTCAAGAACGACCCGGCGGCGACCTCCGACTCCCCGATCTGGGTGAGCGGTTCGGTGTCCGTGGTCCGCCGCCTGCTGGCCGCGGGGCTGCTGGACGAACTGCACCTCCTCGTGCACCCGATCGTGCTGGGCCACGGCAACCGCCTCTTCGAGGAGGCCGAACGCCCGGTGCCGCTGGAACTGGTCTCCTCGGAGACCTTCACCACCGGGGTCCTGAACCTCTTCTACGCCCCTGCCCCCGCCCCGGCCGACGCCGGTTACGAGGAGGCCCGCAACCACCTCTGACCTCGGAAGTCGCGGAGCGGTCCGCGAGGCGGACGGCGGAGCGGGCAGCGGAGCGGGTCGCGGACTACGGCACGAGGACGATCTTGCCCTGGACGCGGCCCGTCTCGCTCAGATCGTGGGCCTTCGCCGCCTCCGCGAGCGGGAGGACCTCGGAGATCGTCGGGCGGATGCCGTGCTCGTCGACGAGCCCGGCGAAGGCGGTGAGGACGGCCGGGGTGGGCTCCAGGAAGAACTCCACGAAGCGGATGCCGAGTTCGGCGGCCCGGGCGGTGACCTCGGTGCGGTCGACGCCGACGCCGACCACGTCGACCAGGATGCCCCCGGGCTTGAGCACGGGCAGGGAGCGCGGGCCGTAGTCGTTGCTGATGGTGTCCAGGACCGCGTCGACGTCCCGCAGTTCCGAGAAGTCGGTGAGCGTGTAGTCGAGGAGTTCGTCGGCGCCGAGACCGCGCAGGTAGTCGTGCTTGGCCGTGCGGGCGGTGCCGATGACGTACGCGCCACGGGCCTTGGCGATCTGGACGGCGAGGTGCCCGACCCCGCCCGCGGCCCCGTGGATCAGCACGCGCTGCCCGGGGCGCACGTCGGCGAGGGTGATCAGGGCCTGGTAGGCGGTGAACCCCGAGATCGGCAGGGCCGCGGAGCCCACGTGGTCGAGCGTGCGGGGCTTGGGCGCGACGCGGTCCTGGGAGACCAGCACGTGGTCGGCGTGGCTGCCGTGCGGCGGGGTCGTCCAGCCGTACACCTCCTCGCCGGGGGCGAACCGCTCGGCCCCCTCCCCCAGCGCCTCGACGGTGCCGCTGAACTCGTGCCCGAGCACCATCGGCGGCGGGCCGAAGAAGTCCACCTTGCCGATCCGGACCTTCCAGTCGGCCGGGTTCATGCCGGTGGCCCGTACCCGGACCAGCACCTCACCCGGCCCCGGCACGGGGAGCGGCACCTCGGCCTGCTCCAGCACGTCGGAGCCGCCGATGACGCGTTGCGTGATCACGCGCGTCGTCGGGGTGGCGGGGTCGGCGGCGGAGGCCGTCGGGGCGGTGGTATCGGCGGCGGCGGACAGGGAGGCGGTGCCGTTCTCAGTCTCGGTCATGAAGATCATTGTTCATTCAACAATCCACATCCTCAAGGGTTTTCGCCGGGCGTCTCACAGAGCAACCAGCAGGCCCTCGGACCGATTTCCTCCCGTTCCACGTCCGGCCGACCGCTCCCGTACCCTCGCCGGCCGGATCGTGGATCACCGGATCGTGGATCAGCGGTCACGCGGCGAGGGCAGAATGGGCAACCGACCACAGCGGGGCCGGAGAAGAGTCGGACGGAGCACGCGCATGTTGACCGGGATCGTGATCGACGCACTGGACGTCCCCCGCCTGGAACTCTTCTGGCGCGAGGCCACCCGCGGCCGGACCCACGGCCTGCGCCTGCGGTTCGCCACGGCCGCCGAGCCGAAGCCCGCCGGGCACAAGAACCGGCTCCACCTGGACCTCGCGGGCGGACCGGACCGGGAGGCCGAGCTGGACCGGCTCCTGGCGCTGGGCGCGCGACACACCGACATCGGCCAGGGGGACGTGCCCTGGGACGTGCTCGCCGACCCCGAGGGCAACGAGTTCTGCCTGCTGCGCCCCGGGCACCACGGGGTGCTCGCCGACTCCGGGCTCGTCGCGGTCTGCCTCGACGTGGCGGAGGCGGACCGTCCCGCGCAGGAGGAGCAGTGGCCGGCGCTGGCGGGCTGGCCGGTGGCCGAATCCCGGGAATGGGGCTTCCGGCTGCGGCGTACTCCCACCGCCCCGGTCTCCCTCCTCATGGGGCCGCCCGCGGCCCCCGCCCGGGGCCGGAACCGGCTGCGCCCGGAGATCACGGATCCGTCCCGGAAGCCGGGCGAGTACCTCGACAGCGCCGGAAACGCCTACCACCTCGTCAACTGACCGACCGCCAGGACGCGCAGCCCACGTCCACCGTCCACCGTCCACCGCCCACCACCGGCAGTCCACGGCCCGTGGTGGCGCGCGGCCCACCGTCCGCCTTCCACCGCCACGGCCTCACGGGGCCGCCGCCCCCACGGCCAGCCGGGTCACGTCCACCGCCGGACCGCCCGGGACGGGCACGGCGGCCGGGAGGAGCCACCACAGGGCGAGTACGGCGAGGACCGCCGCGCCCAGGGCCAGCGCACCGGTGCGGCCGTGCGCCCAACGCGCCCGGTACCGGACGGGGTCCTCCACACACGCCTTCGACACCACCGCCACGGCCACCGACACGAGGATGAACAGCGCGGCCCTCGGCCAACCCTCCCACGGTCCGGCCGGCTGCGGGAGGGCGGTGTCGAGCAGCAGGAACACCGGCCAGTGCCACAGGTACAGCCCGTACGAGATCCCGCCGAGGAAGCGCAGCGGCGGAGCGGCGAGCAGGCGCCCCGGCGCGGTGCCCGGGGCGTGCGCGAGGAGGGCGACCAGCGCCGCGCAGGCCGCCGAGTGCAGCAGCAGGCCGCCCCGGAACAGTACCGCCGAGCCCGCGCCGGTCCCCGAGGCCAGGGCCCAGCCCGCGCCCAGCGCCAGGACGAGCGCTCCCGAGAGGACCGTCGTCGTGCGGGTGCCCAGGCGGGCGGTGCGGCGGCGGACGGTGGGGGTCGCGGCCAGCGCGCCGAGGAGCAGGGCGAAGGCGCGGGTGTCGGTGCCCTCGTGGACGCGGGTGCTGTCGACGGGGTCCAGCAGCACCGCCATCGCCACGGCGGACAGCAGGATCCCGCCGGCCGCGGTCGCCGCGAGGGCCCGGGCCCGGATCCGGGCCGTACGGCCCAGGCGCCACAGGAGCAGCAGGGCGGGCGGCCAGAACAGGTAGAACTGCTCCTCCACCGCGATGCTCCACAGGTGGGCGAAGAGGCGGGTGCCGTCGGTGTTCCAGTAGCCGTCCCGTCCGGCGATGAAGTGCCAGTTGGCGAGGTTGGCGAGCACCCAGGGGGCGTCCGCGCGGGCCAGTCGGAACTGGGCGGCGGTGCCGAGGAACGCGGCCAGGAGCAGGGTCCCCGCCACCGTGGCCAGCAGCGCGGGCAGCAGGCGCCGGGCCCGGCGGCCCCAGAAGGCCGCCAGGTCCACGGTGCCGCGGGTCTCCGCCTCGCGCAGCAGCAGCCCGGTGATCAGGAACCCGGACAGGACGAAGAACAGGTCCACACCGAGGAACCCGCCCGGGAACCGGTCCGCGTGGAAGAGCAGCACGCCGAGGACGGCGATCCCGCGCAGTCCGTCCAGCGGGGCGATGTGGGACCGGTGGGGAACGACCGTCCGGCCCGGGGGAAGGGAGGTCACGGTCCGCACGTCAGCTGCAACCCAGCTTCGCGTACCGCTCGTCGCCGGTCCACGGGCCGTTCGCCCACGTGTCGGGGGCGGCGAGGGTGAACGGGGTCACCTTGGACAGCTCCTTCGTGAACCACTGGGCGAAGGCCGCCGACCCCTGCCGGCAGGAGTGGATCCCGTCCTTCGAGCGGTACGCCTTCTCCGCCGTCCGGTCGGTCCCCCACAGCGCGCTCGCGTCGAGGTAGGTGACCTTGCCCGGATGGGCGTCGGCCACCTCCTTCGCGGCCTTCGGAGCGCTCTCGATCTCCTTCTTGTGGCTCTTGTAGAACGCGTCGTCGGCGTCGAACGGCGGCGCGCTGATCAGCAGCAGCCGGGCCCCGGCCTTCTCGGCGGCCCGCGCGAGCCGTTCGTAGTCGCGCTTCTGGCCCTCGGGGGTGTCCCAGTCGTAGGTGGTGATCTGGTACGCGATGACCTCCGGCCGCACCGCGGAGATCTTGCCGGGCAGGTCCTTCCAGGTGCCCGCGCCGATCTCGCCGACGACCCCGCCGCCGCCCGCGGCCGCCATGGACGTGGCCTCGATGCCGGATGCCTTCAGAGCCGCCAGGAGGGCGGGGGACTCGGCGTCGGCGATCGAATCGCCCATCCAGAGCAGACGGGCGGGCGGCTTGCCGCCGCCTCCGCTGCCGGTTCCGGAACCCGTGCTGCCGCCGCTGTCCGTGCCGGCGTCCTGACGGACGGTCGCGGAGGACCGCCCCTCCTCCCCGCCACTCGATCCGGCCCCGCATCCGGTCAGGATCCCGGCCCAGGCACCGGCCGATCGTGATCCTGTCCGCGCGCGGCGAGGAACTCGACATGATCATCGGCTTGGAAGCGGGCGCGGACGACTACCTCGTCAAACCCGCCGGCAGCGAACTGCTGGAGGCCCGCATGCGCGCCGTGCTGCGCCGGGTCGCCCCCTCCCAGGACGGCCACGGGGGCCACGGGACGGGCCCCGGCGGCGGATCGGGTCCGGAGACGCACGGCGACCTGACCGTGGACCGCACCGCCCTGATGGTGTTCAAGCACGGCACGGAGCTCGTCCTCGCCCCGGCCGAACTCAAGCTCTTCCTCTTCCTCACCGCCTCCCCCGGCCAGGTGTACACCCGGCAGGAACTCCTCGAACGCGTCTGGGAGTACACCTTCCACGGCGACGTGCGCCTGGTGGACGCCTGCGTGATGCGGCTGCGCGGCCGGATCGAGGACGACCCGCGGGCCCCGCGCTACGTCCAGACCGTCCGCGGCTTCGGCTACCGCTTCGGGCCGCTCCCCGCATGAGGCGCGCCACCTGGGGGCGCGGGCTGCGGGCCCGGTTCGTCGTGGCCTTCCTGCTGGCCACCGCCTTCGGCTCCCTGCTGACCGTCGTCCTGACCTTCCGTCAGGCCCGCGAGGCCACCCTGGACCGGACCCAGAGCGCCGCCGTCCGCGACCTGCGCACCCAGCTCGACTCCCTCGCCCCCGACCTCCCGGTGCCGCCCAGCGACCAGGACCTCCGCAACCTCACCCTCCAGCTCGACCTGGCGGGCGGCTCGCGGGGCTGGCACACGACCGCCGTGTACGGGGACGCCGCCCCGGTCTCCGCGACGGCCGCGCCGGACACTCCCGAGGTACCGCGCGCGCTGCGCGAGGCCGTCGCCGACGGGGACCGCGCCGCCTACCAGCGCCTCGACCGGGCGGGCCGGGCCTGGCTGGCCCTCGCCATGCCCCTGGTCCACGGCCCGGACCCGACCGCCGGCGCCCGCACGGACCCCGGCGACGGCACCCCCGAGGACGACGTCGACGGCACGCCACACGAAACCCCGCCCCCGACGGAGCGGGCGGCCGCACCGGCCGCGCCCACCGGGATCACCGTCTACGCCGTCTTCCCCCTGGACAAGGAGGCCGCCGACATCAGCGCCCTGGTCCGCGCCGCAGAGGTGGGCGTCGTACCCGCACTGCTCCTCGCCGTGATCCCGGCCCTGCTGGCCGCGCGCCGCGTCCTGCTGCCCGTACGCCGTCTCCAGCACGGGGCCGAGCGCGTCACCGCGGGCGAGTTGGACACCCGCCTCGACGTCCGGGGAAGCGACGAACTCGCCGCGCTCACCGCCACGTTCAACGAGATGGCGGCCACCCTCCAACGCGACGACGCGGAACTCCGCCGCCTGGAGGGCAACGCCCGACGCTTCGCCGCCGACGTGGCCCACGAACTCCGCACCCCACTGGCCGCGATGAGCGCCGTGACGGGGGTACTCGACGAGGACGCCGCCTCCGGGCAACTGCCCCCGGACACCGCCGAGGCCGTCACGCTCGTCGCCGACGAGACCCGCAAACTGACCCGCATGGTCGAGGACCTGATGGAGATCGCCCGGTTCGACGCCGGCCGCGCCCCGCTGCGCGACGAGGAAACGGACCTCCTCACGCTCCTCGCCACCACACTGCGCCTGCGCGGCTGGACCGGTAACCCGCGGATCCTCCTCGACCTGCCCGCCGTCCCACTGCCCGTGCACGCCGACACCCGCCGCATCGACGTGGTCCTCGCGAACCTGATCGGCAACGCCCTCCGGCACGGCGGCCCCCCGGTGACCGTACGGGCCCGGGCGGAGGGACGGTACGCCGTCCTCACCGTCTCCGACACGGGTCCGGGCATTCCCGAAGACGCCCTCCCGCACGTCTTCGACCGCTTCTACAAAGCCGACAGCGCACGGACCCGGTCCGAGGGAAGCGGCCTCGGCCTCGCCATCGCCGCCGAGAACGTACGCCTCCACGGCGGCACCCTCACCGCCACCAACGGCCCCTACGGCGGCGCGCTGTTCACCCTCGGCCTGCCCCTCTTCGAAGCCGAGGACGAAACCGCGGGCGAAACCGCGGGCGGGGATGGGGGCGGCGATGGGAACACAGACGAGACCGAGGCCGAGGACCGGGCCGGCACCCCCGCACCGGAGGACCCGTCATGACCACGGGCTCGACCACCCGCCCGGCTTCACGTATCGGGCGGCGCGCACGGGCTCGACGGGTCACGCGAGCGGTCCCGTTCGGCCTCCTGCTCCCGCTCTCGCTCGCCCTGGCGCTCTCCGCGTGCGGGATCTCCCCCACCGGTCCGGTGGACGCCGGAGGCCCCGCGTCCGGGGCACCGCTGTACCCCGGCGAGGCGCGCGGCACCCGCCTGTACTTCGCCAGCCCGTACGGGATGCGCTCCGCCGCCCGCCCCTCCTCCGGAACCCCCAGCCCCCAACGGGCCCTCGAACTGCTCCTCCAAGGGCCCACGGAGAGCGAGCGGGCCCGCGGCCTCACCACCCGCATCCCACTCCTGCCCCGCACCCCGGTGGCCACGGCCGGCCTGAACTCGGTGACGGTAAGGCTGCCCCTGTCCGTGGCCGCGGGCGAGCTCGACATCACGGCGCTCAGCCAGATCGTCTGCACGGTCGCCCACGCCACCACCCTCGGGGACGCACCCCCGGACCGCGTGGTGGTGCGCGTCCACGAAGCGGGCGACACCCAGGGCTGGCCGCTGCGGTGCGGCCCCCAGTCCCTCGCCGTCCCGGCCGGCGCCACCGACCCCCCGCCCACCCCCGGCCCCTCACCCTCCTGATCCGGACCACGTACGCCCGACCCGCCTACGCCTGCTCCACGCGCGCCCGCGCCCCGCACGGTCACGGCGGTGATCGTGCGGGGCGCGGGCGTGGGCACGGGGCCGGGTCGGGATGGGATCAGGGGCGGACGGGACGGCTACGGCGGCTCGACGAGCCACCGGGTTCCGGCCTCACCTCCACCCGATCGGAAGCTCGTTCACGGCGAGTCGCCGTCCCGGAAGGGGCTCCGGTGCCGGTCGCGCGTGCGCGCGCTGGTGCGGACCGGGGCGTCCGCCGCGGACCGGCCGGGGCGCGGTACGCGGCACTGCACGTGAAGCGGTACGGGGCGCGGTGCGCGGCGCGGCACGGGGGCGGTCCTTCGGCAGCAACAGGACGGCCAGCAGGCAGGGCACGAGGACGAGCAGCCCGAAGGTCACGCGACCTCCCCGGCCCGCTCCTCTCCGCACTCGGTGGGTGGTGCCGAACCGCGCAGGGCGGCGGCACCAGGGGCGGTCCCCGCCGTGACCCGTACGGCCCCCGTCGAGCGGTCCCGAAGCGCGCGGGGCGCGGCGGGGGCCGACGGTAGGGGGCCCGAGGGGGCGGCGGAGGCGGTCAGTATCGGACTATGGCTCGCGGTACTCACGCCCGCCCAACCCCGCGTCGCGGTGTCGCGGCACGGGGGCCCGCCGCGAAGCACTCCCTCGGGGTCCGCCACGCCGTTCCTGCGGGGGAATTCCGCCACCCGTCCGCGTGACGTGGGCCTCCGGCCGCATCCGGGGGGGGAGGGGCGGGCGGTCACATGGCAAGCGTGACATTGCAATGGGATATGTGACGGTACGTGATCGCATGTGAGATCGCAGATGTCCCGGCCCCCGCGCTCGACACCCGTCACCTCCCTCCTCGACCGCCGCCCAGCAGATTCGTTTCTGCTGTTCAAGCCACTTGCAGCCCCCTCACCACCTCCGCTCACCCCACCCCTCCGCTTGACATGCAAGTAAATGCTTGCGTAACTGTTGGTGTGAGCGATGAGATGGACCAGGTCTTCAAAGCCCTCGCCGACGCAACCCGTCGGCGACTGTTGGACCGGCTGCGCGAGGACAACGGCCAGACCCTCGGTGAGCTGTGCGCCGGCCTCGCGATGTCGCGCCAGGCCACCGCCCAGCACCTCGGCGTCCTGGAGGCCGCGAACCTCGTCAGCTCCGTCCGCAGGGGCAGGGAGAAGCTCCACTACCTCAACCCCGTACCGCTCCACGAGATCCAGGAACGGTGGATCTCAGCCTTCGAGCGCCCCCGCTTGGAGGCGTTGAGCGCACTGAAGAAGAAAGCCGAGAAAGCCATGTCCGCGAAGCCGGAGTTCGTCTACACCACCTACATCGAGGCCACCCCCGAGAAGGTCTGGGAGGCCCTGACCGAGGAGGAGGCCACCGCCGCCTACTGGGGCCACCACAACGTCTCCGACTGGCGGCCCGGCTCCCCCTGGGAGCACGTCCGCGTGGACGGATCCGGGGTCTCCGACGTCGTGGGCACGATCGTGGAGTCCGAGCCGCCGAAGCGGCTGGTGCTCACCTGGGCGGAGCCCGGCGAGGAGCGGCCCGCCGGACCGTCCACGGTCACCTTCCAGCTGAAGTCGGTCGGCGACCTCGTCCAGCTCACCGTCACCCACGAGAACCTGCGCGACGAGAAGGAGACCCGGCAGATCTCGGGCGGCTGGCCGGCAGTGCTGTCCGGCCTCAAGACCTACCTGGAGACCGGTAAGCCGCTGCCCCTCCCCTACCTGGCCTGACGGCCCGTCGACACCGGACCGGGGAGGGCGGGGCGGGGGCAGGGGCTCGTACGGCTCGCACCCCGCACTCCCTCGCCCTCCCCGGGGATCCCCGCGGATCACTGCGGATCCCCGCGGGTCAGGCCCCCGGCACCCGGCTCCCCGCCGGTGCCGCACCCTCCCGGGCCGTGAGGGTGCAGCCGTCCTGCGTGCAGGTCCGGTGGTACCGGCCCCGGGACAGGTGCTCGATCAGACCGGCCGTCCAACACATCGGGCAGCCCTTCAGCGCCACCAGTCCCAGCGGCACCAGGAGCAGTCCGATCGGCCCGTACGTCAGGGCGAGGGCGACCCCGCCGCCCAGGAAGCCGAACCCGAGCAGCCCCCGGGCCACGTGCCGCGACAACGACCGACTGCCGAACCCCGCGCCCGGCCCCTTCCCTCCCGCCTTCACCGGCCGTCCCCCGTGCCCGCCAGGGACTCGCGGAGGGTGGCGCGGGCCCGGTGCAGGCGGGACTTCATCGCGGCCGTGCTGAGCCCCAGGGCGGCGGCCACCTCGCGGCCGGCGCGTCCCTCGATGTCCCGCATCACCAGCACCCGTCTCTGGTCGGGCGGCAGGGCGGCGACGGCCGCGGCCACCCGCTCCGCCTCCAGTCCGCGCAGGGCCTCCTCCTCCGCCGAGTCCACGGCGAGGTGGGAACGGCCCGAGTCGTGCGGGGGACCACCCGCCCCCACCTCGGGGCCGGCCCCCGCTCCCACCCCCGTGACACGGCCCCGTGCCAGCGAGCCGCGGGCCCGCCGCAGGCACTCGTTGCGGACGATGCGGAACATCCACGAGGCCAGCGCCCCGGAGGCCCGCAGCGTGCCGATCCTGCGGTAGAGGATGATCAACGCTTCCTGCGCCGCGTCCTGGGCGTCCTCGGGAGAGGCGCACAGGGAGCGGGCGAAACGCTGGACGTTCGGGTGCGAGCCCGAGACCAGCTCGCTGAGCGATCCCGGGTCGCCGCCCTGGGCGGCGGCGATGAGCCGCTCCCCGGGCCAGGTCGTCTCAGCCACGCGACCCGCCCCGCCCACGTCCCGATCCCCGTCCGCGCCGTACG
The DNA here is from genome assembly GCF_040302735.1 of Streptomyces sp. NPDC097619. Lineage (NCBI taxonomy): Bacteria > Bacillati > Actinomycetota > Actinomycetes > Kitasatosporales > Streptomycetaceae > Streptomyces > Streptomyces sp. NPDC097619. The sequence continues at coordinate 63,343 of NZ_JBEOSD010000001.1, forward strand.
AAGAACACGCACGTGCACAGCAGTACCGCCACCACCCCGACGCCGATCGCCCATCCCGTGGCCATGGAGCCCTCCCTCCGGCCCGGCGGTGTCGCCGGGTCCTCGCGTACCTCGTCCTCGTCCGTCCCGGCGGATCACCGGGACACGGATAAGAGGCACGGCCCCGGCAAAAGGATTCACGAGGGCTTCAAGGCCCCGCCCGCCACCCCACCGATACCGGTTCCTCCATCCGTACCGGTCCCTCCACCGGCACCGGAAGCACTCTTGACCTCACCTGTCCCGACGCCCCCGCCCGTCTCGGCGCTCCCGCCCGTCTCGGCGGCGCCGGGTCCCCCGACAGTCCCCGCGCTCGCCTCTGCCGCCTTCCGCTCCGCGGCCTCCGCCGTGCGGGCGATGGTGCGGGCCATGCCGCCGAAGACGACGGCGTGGAAGGGGGCCACGCTCCACCAGTACAGGTGCCCGGCGAGGCCGCGCGGGTGGAAGAGGGCGCGCTGCCGGTAGCGGGAGCGGCCCTCGCCGTCCGGTTCGGCGTACATCTCCAGCCAGGCGAGGCCGGGCAGCCGCATCTCGGCGCGGAGCCGCAGCAACCGGCCCGGTTCGATCTCCTCGACCCGCCAGAAGTCCAGGGAGTCCCCGACCCTGAGCCGGGCCGCGTCGCGCCGTCCCCGGCGCAGTCCGACCCCGCCGACCAGCCGGTCCAGACGGCCGCGCACCGCCCAGGCGAGGGGGAAGGAGTACCAGCCGTTCTCCCCGCCGATGCCCTCGACGACCTGCCACAGGGCGGGTGCCGCGGCGTCCACGGCCCGCTCCCGCTGGTCCTCGTAGAGGCTGCCGCCCGCCCAGTCCGGGTCGGTGGGCAGCGGGTCGCTGGGGACGGACGGGGTGGAGGCGGAGGACCAACGGGTGGCCACGTCCGCCTCGCGGACCCGGCGCAGGGCCAGCGACAGGGCCCGGTCGAAGGGCAGCGGCGCCCCGGGCGGATCGGGGACGTACCGCGCGATGTCGTGCTCGCCGCACACCACCTCGTGGCGCAGGGACTCGGCGAGGGGCCGGGCCAGACTCGGCGGTACGGGCGTGACCAGGCCGATCCAGTGGCTGGACAGGCCGGGGCTGAGCATCGGCACGGGCAGGATCAGCCTCTTGCGCAGCCCGGCCACTTCCGCGTAACGGAACATCATCTCGCGGTAGTTGAGGACGTCGGGGCCGCCGATGTCGAAGGTGCGGCTGACCTCCGCGGGCATGGCGGCGCTGCCCACGAGGTACCGCAGGACGTCGCGGACCGCGATGGGCTGCACGCGCGTGGCCACCCAGCTCGGGGTGACCATCACGGGCAGCCGTTCGGTGAGGTACCGGAGCATTTCGAAGGAGGCCGAACCGGAGCCGATCACCACGGCGGCCCTCAGGACGGTGGTCGGCACCCCGGAGGCGAGCAGGATGCGGCCGACCTCGGCGCGCGAGCGCAGGTGGGTGGAGAGTTCCGCCTCGGGGCGGTCGGTGGGGGTCAGCCCGCCCAGGTAGACCAGGCGCCGCACCCCGGCCGCCTCGGCCCCGGCCGCGAAGGTGCGGGCGGCCTCGCGGTCGGTGCGTTCGAAGGCGGGGCCCGAGTTCATCGAGTGCACGAGGTAGTAGGCGACGGCCACGCCCTCCAGCGCGGCCTTCACGCTCTCGGCGTCGGTGACGTCCCCGCGGACCACCTCCACCTGCCCGGCCCAGGGATGGTCCCGCAGGTGGGAGGGGGTACGGGCCAGGCAGCGCACGCGGTACCCGGCGGCGAGCAGCTCGGGCACGAGCCGGCCCCCGATGTAGCCACTGGCCCCGGTGACCAGGCACAAGGCTCCGGATCCGGGGCCCAGCTCGCCCCCGGCGCCCCCGCCTCCGGGGACCGCGTCAGCACGGGTACCGGTAGGGCTGTCGGCCGGGGTGGGGGTGTCGCCCGGGCTGTCGCTCGGGCCGTCGTCGGGACGATCCTTCCGCTGTCCGTCCTGCGGCGATCGCGGCTCGTCCGAGTCGTGCGGCCCGTGGGCCTCGGGCTCTTGCCGGTCGTGCATGGGGCGATCCCTTCCCGCTCGGGCGAGCGCGGCGGCACGGGGCCGTTGCGTCACCGGGCCGACTCGTCGAGGTGGCTCCTGCCCCGATCAGCTTGCCGCACGCACACCACTCCGGCCATCCGCATCGTTCGTGCGTCGTTCATGCCTCGTCCGTAGGTCGTTCACACGTCTCCCACCCGCCATCCGACCCCGCCTGCCGCCCGCCCGCCGGAGAGCCCGAATAAAGGGAATGAACGCCCCGAGAGCCGCTGTTACGGTGGCCCGATGTCAGCGATCAAGAAGGTCCAGGTCACGTTCGACTGCGCGGAGCCCGGACGGGTCGCCCGCTTCTGGTGCGAGGTGCTCGGCTACGTCTCCCCGCCCCCGAGCGGATTCGACACGTGGGAGGCGTACGAGGAGAGCCGGCCCGCCGCGGACCGCGACTCCTGGTCGGCGGCCTCCGACCCCACCGGCGCGGGTCCCCGCCTGTACTTCCAGCGGGTCCCCGAGGGCAAGACGGCCAAGAACCGCGTGCACCTCGACGTCCGGGCCGGTACGGGCCTGGTGGGCGCGGAGCGGCTGGCGGTCCTGGAGGCCGAGGCGGCCCGGCTCGTCGCGCTCGGCGCGAGCGTGGTCCTGGTCCAGCACGCCGACGAGGAGAACGAGTCCTGCATCACCCTCCAGGACGTCGAGGGCAACGAGTTCTGCCTCGACTGAGGCGACTGAGACGATCGAGGACTCCCCGGCGCGCGTCGTTCGTGCGTCGTATGGTGGGGGAATGGCGGAGAACGCGCACGGGATGACCACGGGGGCGGTGGCCCGGCGCCTCGGGGTGTCCCCCACGACGCTGCGGTCCTGGGACCAGCGGTACGGGATCGGGCCCGCGGTGCGCGAGGACGGACGGCACCGGCGCTGGGCCCCGGCCGACGTGGCGGTACTGGAGGAGATGTGCCGCCTGACGGCCTCCGGGGTGGCTCCCGCCGAAGCCGCCCGGGCCGCCCGCGCGGGCGGGGAGGGCACGGTGGGCGGCCCCGGTGCCACGGCCGCCGCGGCATCCACCGGACGGTCGACGGCCCCTGATCCCGGTCCCCGCCCCACGGGGACGGGCACCGACGGCACCGGCGCGGGCGCGGGAACCGGCGGCACGAGTGCGCGTACGCGTGCGGGTGACAGGGGAAGCGGTACCGACGGCACCACCCCCGGCCCCGCCGCGCCCGGTGCCGGACCGCACGCGCCGGTGGACGCCCAACGCGAACTCCGGGGCCTGGCGCGGGCCGCCGTACGGCTGGACAGCCCGGCCCTGGACGCCCAGTTGCGCGCTCTGCTGACCGTGCACGGGCTGGTCGCCTCCTGGGAGCAGGTGATCATGCCCGCCCTGCACGCGGCCGGCCGGCGTTGGGAGTCCTCCGACGACCGGTACGTGGAGGTGGAACACCTGCTGTCCTGGCACGTGTCCACGGCCCTGCGCCAGCTCGTCAGCGCGGCCCGGCCGCGCGAGGCCGGCACGTCTCCCGTCCTGCTGGCGTGCGCACCCGGCGAACAACACACCCTCTCCCTGGAGGCCCTCGCGGCCGGGCTCGCCGAACGGGGCGTGGCCACCCGGATGTTCGGCGCGGCGGTGCCCGCCGAGGCCCTGGACGCGGCCGTGCGCCGGCTGGGACCGGCGGCCGTGGTCCTGTGGTCCCAATCGCGTTCCACCGCCAGCCACGCCCTGGCCCGGCACGTCGCCGACACCGCCTTCGGCGTCAAGGGCGCCCGCACCCACCCGGTGGTGCTCCTCGCCGGCCCCGGCTGGGCCGGCCGGCCGGTGGGCCCCGGCATGCTCCGCCCGGGCGGCCTCCGAGAAGCCCTGGCCCTCCTCCACACCCCGCCCCCCACCTCCCCCGTCGCCGCCCTCCCCACCCCGACCGACGCCTGACCCGCCGGCTCCCCCGCTGCGGGGCCACCGCCCGCCGACGCCGAAGTTGGCACCACCCCCCTTCGCACCGCGCTGACCTGGCCTCATGCGCGGACATCACCCCTTGGAACGGTGGTGTGTGGCCACGCGCGCACAGGTGGGGTCAAGGGAGGTGGACGAGGTCGCCGCGGGGCGGGCACGCTGCCGACACGGCGGGCAGTACCGACCGGAGGGACGACGGGGACCGAGGAACGGGGCGTGGTGAGTTCGTACGGAACGGCGGAGCGCTGGGAACCGGCGATACGCGAGATGACGGCGATCCTGCGGAGGCAGTTGGACCGCAGGGGCCTCAGCCAGGGGCAGGTGGCGGTGTTGGTCGGTCGGCACCGCTCCCAGATCTCCCGGGCGTTGTCGGGCCGCTCCGTCCCGCCCCGCCCCCTGATCGAGGACCTCGCGCGGCGCTCGGGGGCGGACCTGTCGACGGTCATGGACCTCTGGTCGACCGCGGACACGATCAGGCGCCAGGGCTTGGCCTGTCGTCGGGAGGGCGCGCCACCCGACGGCCTGGCCGACTATCCCGAGTTGCTCCGCGCCCTGCGCGGGCTCGTGGCCTGGAGCGGGTGTCCCAGCGGGGGCTGGTGGACCGCGACGCGAGTGGCCTGCTGCGGCGTTCCACACTGGGGGCCCTCCTCCGGGGAGAGCGCAGCGCATCGCGTGAGACCGTCCTCGCCGTGGTGCGCGCCTGTGGGGCGGGGCCGACGGCCGTGGGGGCTTGGGAGGCGGCCTGGGCGGCGGTCGGCGAGCCCCACCGGAACGCTCGACTCGCGAGGTCGGCGACGGCCTACTACTGGCTGATGCGCGCCGAGCGACGCCGGACGGCCACGGCCACGGCCACGGCCACGGCCACAGTCACGGCCGGAACCACGACGGCGTCAGCGATCGCGCCGACGCGACGGGGGGCATGAGGATGGGGACCACGCCGGACGGTACGGGGCACCCGGCCGCCGCCACGATCGGGCCGCGGCCACCGGGCGATCCCGGACCCGACACAGAGGTGCGCCGGCCGCACCGACGACGCCGCTCGGCCTCGGCCGGTGCGCTGATCGGGGCCGGCCTCCTCTACGGGCTGGCCAAGGGGGTCGGCACGGTAATCGGCGAACGGACCACGAGTTGGGCCCTGACCCACCTGCCGCCCGAGGTCACCACGTCCCTCTCCACCTGGCTGACGGCCTGGCCCTGATCGGCCCCGCATCGGCGCACGCACCGTCCCCTCGGGAGCAGGGGGGCGGGGTCAGGTCAGGTGGGTGTGGGTGGCTTGGGCGGCGGCGGTGGACGGGGGGAGGGCGAGGAGGAGGGACAGGGCGAGGAGGGTGGTGCGCCAGGTGGTGTCGGGGGCCTCCGGGCGGGGGCCGAAGCGCATCGGGGCCTGCCGCTCCGGGTCGCGGGTGACCGTCACGGCGGCTCCGCGCTCCGGTGCCGGACGTCCCTCCAGTTGCATGCGGGGACGCGCTCCCGACGGCAGTCGGACGACGACCGCCGTGACCTTGTCCTCGATGCCGGCCATGGGGTCCGAGGTGCGGATCAGCTCCACCACCTCGGCCGTCTCGGTCACCCCGCGATCGTGCAGGGCGCGGTCGTCGCGCGCGTCCCCCGCCAGCCACATCTCGACTCCCCACAGCGAGCCCAGGAACACCATCGCGAAGGCGCCCACGCCTGCCGCGCGGTCGTTCCCCGACTTCAGGAACGTCACCGCGATCACCCAGCTCAGGAGCATGAGCCCGAAACCCACGGGCACCGTCCACACCCACGGGCCGATCCAGCAGAACCAGGTCGCGCCGTAGGTGGCGGAGAGAACCGCCAGGAACGTCACCGCCGTAGCCGCCCCACGCACCGCCCGTGCCGTCATGAGCCCCCCCAGCCCTTCCGCTTCCCGCTTCCCGGTTCCCCGGCCCCAGCCCCCCGGTCGCCGGCCCCCCGACGCGTACCCCGTGGGTACCCGCGGCCGGGAGGCTCGGAACCCCCGGGCGACGAGGCGCCCGAGAGGGGCAGGGGGGACAGTGGGCGACAAGGGCTGGACGGGGGGGCCGGCCTGGACCCGGTCAGGCTCCGTGCGCGTCCGGGCGCGGGGCCGAACGCCGGATCAGTTCCATCAGGCGGGTGTGGGTGGGTTCGTCGGCGGCCACGACCAGGCCGCGGGCCGAGGGATCTCCGATCGGGGTGCCGTCGATTCCGGTCAGGACGCAGCCCGCGGCACGGCACAGGGCGATGCCCGCCGCGAAGTGGACGCTGCCGGTGAGGTCGCCGCCGTCCGTCACGTACGCGGCCCGTTTGCCCGCCGCCACCCAGGCCAGGGCGAGGGTCGTGGAGACCACGCGGGGCCGGAACTCCGCGACGAAGTCGGGGTGGGCGAGCAGGTCCACGGCCCGGAAGCCGGGTGCGCCGGGGAAGGGCGGGTCGAGGTTGACGTCCACGAGGCGGGAGGCGGAGGAGGGGCGCAAGGTCGACTCCGACGCGCCGGCGGGCGCCACGTGCTGTCGGACCAGGGCCGTGCGGCCGTCGGTGAGGTAGGTCTCGGCGCCGAAGGGGTCGGCGACGGCGGCGACTTCCCGTCCGGGGCCCGCGCCGCGCAGTGCCACGTTCACGGCGACGAGCAGGTTGCCCACGGCGTAGTTGAGGGTGCCGCACAGGGGGTCGAGCAGCCACTGTCGGGCTGCTCCGGTCGCGCCCTGCGCCCCGTGTTCCTCACCGAGTACGGAGTCACCGGGCCGGGCCGCCCGGATCACGGCGAGCATGGCCTCCTCGGCCGCGAGATCGGCCTCGGTGGCGAAGTCCCCGGCGCCCTTGTCGACCCGGGCGAGCTGCCGCCCGTACAGGTCCCATACGACCTCCGCCCCCGCGCGTGCTGCGGCCGCCGCCACCTCAAGGTCCCCCTCCGGCCCCCGCTCGGCCCGCTCCCCCACACCCTCCACGACCGCCGCGTCCTGCACGACCGCTCCGTCCTCCACGGCCGCTACGCCCTCCGCGTCCGCATCGCGCCCCGAACCGACTTGTTCCGCTGCCGAGTTGATCATTACTGGAGGGTAAGGGAGGAGCGGGGCGCTCCGGTCGGCCCGTGACGCCTCCGCTCCGGCGGCACCCCGGCCCCCTGCCCCTGGCTCCCGCCCCCGCCCCCGCTGCCATCGCCACCCGCCGGATCTCCCGGCCGATCCGCCGCCCGCGTCCTCACCCGCCCGGTCTCCGGCCACCAGACGGGTGACCCGCCCCCGGCCGTCCGGGCGAAGCCGCCGTCCGTCGCGGGGCGGAACGCCGCCCCGGTGAGCTCCACGGTGTGAGCTGGGCCGGTCCGTGAGCCGGGGCCCGGACCGCGGCCCCCGGATTCCGTGACGACGGTGCCCGCGTCCGCGGGCCCGACCGTGATCCGGAGGAGTAGGCGTGCGGGTGCGACGTGGGTACGACCGGGCCGTGCTGCTGGCCTCCCTGCTGGCCCTCACGGGGGCGGCCGTGCCGGCGGTGGCCTCGGCGGGTGCCGGGACCGGCGGCGGGGCGGCGCGCGGCGGTGGCGAGGTGACCCGGGCCGGGGTCGTCCGGGGTGCCGACGGTGCTCTCCGGGACGCCGTGGTCACGGTGTTCGAGTCGGGCTCGCGCTTCGGGGACCGTCCGAGACGGCTCGGCAGCACCCGGACGGACCGTCAGGGGCGCTTCCGGGTCACGTACGACCTGCCCGAGGACGCCGGCTCCGTCGTGTACCTGACGGCCGACGCCCGGGCCGCCGAACCGGCCCCCGAGCCCACCCTGCGCCGCACCGCGCCCGCCGCACCGGGCACCCCCGCCACACCCACCGACCAGCGCGCGGGAGACCGCGCGCCCGCCACCGATCGGGTGGGCCGCCCCACGTCCTCCCTTCCCGTCCGGCTCGCCGCGGTCCTCACCGGAGCGCCCGGGGACGGCGGCGGGGCCCCCTCCGGCCGGGCCCGCACGCCGGACCTCACGATCACCGAACGGACCACCGTCGCGGCCGGTTTCGCCCTGGCCCAGTTCACGCGGAACGGCGGCGTCGCCGGCCCGTGGCCCGGCCCCCGCAACGCCGCGTCCGTGTCGCACAATCTGGCCGACGTGATCACGGGCGGTGTCTCGCCCTTCCTCGCGGCCCCGCCCAACGGAACGCAGACCTCCACCCTGCGCGCCTTCAACTCCCTGGCGGACGCGGTCGCCGCCTGCACCACGAACGCGCGCAACTGCCCGGACCTCTTCGACGCGGCCCGTCCGTCGGGCGAGGACCGCCCGCGCGACACCCTCCAGGCCGTCGCGGACATCGCCCGGGCCCCCGAGACCGCCCCGCGCCGCGTCTTCCAGCTGTCCGAGCGCAAGCCGGTGCACCAGCCCGCCCTCACCTCGGCACCGGCCGCCTGGACCCTCGCCCTCCGCTACCAAGGCAACGGCCGGGAGCTCGACGGTCCCGGCAACATCGCCTTCGACCGGGCCGGTGACGCCTGGGTCGTGAACAACTACACCTACGGCGCCGACCCGCGCGACCCGGTGTGCGGCGGCCGCCAGCTCCTCCGGCTGCGCCCGGACGGACGGGACGCGGCCGGCGCTCCCTACACCGGCGGTGGCCTGTACGGGGCCGGGTACGGGGTGGCGATCGCGCCCGACGGTGACGTGTGGGCGGCGAACTTCGGCTTCCAGGGCCGTGGGTGCGGCCTCGACCCGAGCCCGCTGTTCCGGAGCGTCTCGCAGTTCGACCACCGCGGTCGCGCGCTCTCCCCGGCGCAGGGTTGGCGGCAGGGCGGTTTCGTCCAGCCGCAGGGCGCGCTGGCGGACCGGAACGGCGTCCTGTGGGTGGCGAACTGCGGCAGCCGCAGCGTGACCCGGGTCCCGACCGGGCGTCCGGAGCAGGCCCGGAACCTGCCGGTCGCGGGCGGGGCCCTGGTCAAGCCGTTCGGGGTGTCGCTGGACGGGCGCGGCCGGGCCTGGGTGACGGGCAACGGCAGCGACAGCGTGGCCGTGTTCGCGCCGAACGGAACGCTGGAGCGGACGGTGACCGGCGGCGGACTGGCGAACCCGATCGGCATCGCCTCCGACAGCGCGGGCAACCAGTGGGTGGCCAACAGCGGTGTCATCCCGCTCCCCTGCGAGGACGGCACCACCGACGAGCTGGCCACCGCCGCGGGTCCGGCCGGTCGGACCCAGGCCCCCGGCGCCTCGGTGACCCTGATCCGCCGCGACGGCACCTCGGCTCCGGTCCCGTTCACCACGGGCAGCCTGACGCTGCCCTGGGGGATCGCCGTGGACGGCTCGGACACGGTGTGGGTGGCCGACTTCTCCGGACAGCGCGTCACCCGGCTGTGCGGGGCCCGGCCGGAGTCCTGCCCGCCCGGCCACGGCACGGGGCAGCCCATCTCCCCCGCGAGCGCCGGCTACGGGAGCGACGGCCTGGTCCGCAACACGGCCGTGCAGATCGACCCGTCCGGCAACGTGTGGCTGACCAACAACTGGGAGCTCGTCCCGCTCCAGACCAACCCGGGCGGCCGCCAACTCGTCCTCTTCGTCGGCCTCGCCACCCCCGTCCGCACCCCCCTCATCGGGACCCCCCGCCCGCTCTGACCGCGACGGAGTACGACGGAGTAACGACACGAACGGGCGTCGTGGGCCGGGCCGAGCCGGGATCGAGCGGTCCGGCCCGGAGGAATCCCTCCGGGCCGGCGATGCTAGCGGCCGGCGCCCGTCCCGGAAGGGTCCGGGTCCGGGGCCGGTTTCGGGGGGCGGGGGAAGAAGCCGCTGGTGCGGGCGCGGTAGGCGGCGAAGCCGGGGCGGTCGGCCATGTGGGCCTCCAGGAGGCGTTTGCCGCTGCCCCAGATCAGCAGGCCGCTCATCACCAGTGGTGAGACCACGGTCAGGGCGGCGGAGGGAAGGCTCGCGCAGGCGGTCAGGTACAGGCCCCACCAGACCAGGAAGTCCCCGAAGTAGTTGGGGTGCCGGGTCCAGGACCACAGCCCGCGGTCCATCACCCGTCCCCGGTTGGCCGGATCCGACTTGAAGGCGGCCAACTGGTGGTCGCCGATCGCCTCGAAGGCCACCCCGGCGGCCCACACCGCCAGCCCGAGGACGAGCAGCGGCTCCACGCCCTCCCCCAGGTAACAGGCCGCCTGCACCGGCAGGGAGACCAGCCACACCAGCGCGCCCTGGAGCAGGTACACCTTCCGCAGCGCGTACAGGGCGGGGCTGCCGGGGGCCCGGGCCAGCATCCGGGCGTAGCGCGGGTCCTCGCCGTGACCGCGGCCCCGGCGGGCGATGTGCGCGGCGAGGCGCAGCCCCCACAGGCAGGTGGCGAGGGTGACGGCGAGCCGCCGCGTGGCGTCGCCGTGGCCCTCGGACAGGAACCAGCTCGTCACCGCCACCGCCGCGAAGGCGATGCCCCAGGCCACGTCGACGATCCGGTGGACGCCCTTGGCGAGGCCCACGGCGAAGGCGACGAGCATGACGGCGAGCGCGGCACCGGCCGCCGCCGCCAGGTTCCGTCCGAAGCCGCCGAGGTCGAAGGAGGCCGAGGCCGAGGCGGTCAGGGAGGCGGAAGTGAGGGTGACGGCGCTCATGCCCGGTCCTCCGTCGTGCGGGCGGGGACGGGGGCGGAAGCCGCGACGGGAGCGGAGGCGGCGGGGGGCGAGGCGGGGTCCTCGTCGGCCGCCGTCAGACGGATCTGCCGGACGTCCAGGTAGCCGGCGCGGAAGCCCGCTTCGGAGTAGGCCAGGTACAGCTCCCACATCCGGCGGAAGACCCGGTCGAAGCCGAGTTCCGCGACCGCCTCCTCGTTGCGGAGGAACGATTCGCGCCAGAGCCGGAGCGTCTCCGCGTAGTGCGCCCCGTAGCCGTGGTCGGCGCGCACCGCGAGCCCGGCGGCGGCGCTCTCGGCCTCGATGGCCTCGCGGGAGGGGATGAGGCCGCCGGGGAAGACGTACTTGCTGATCCAGGTGTGGGTGCGGGCGGTGGCGCGCATCCCGGCGTCCGGCATGGTGATGGCCTGGAGGGCCACGCTCCCGCCGGGCGCCAGCAGAGCGCGCAGGGCGCCGAAGTAGACGGGCCAGTAGGCCGCGCCGACCGCCTCGATCATCTCCACGCTGACGATCGCGTCGTACTGCCCTCGGACCTCGCGGTAGTCGCACAGCTCCACGCTGACCCGGTCCGCGTGCCCGGCCTCCGCGATGCGGCGCCGGGCCAGGTCCCGCTGCTCGCGGGAGAGGGTCACCGTACGGACCCGGGCCCCGCGGGCCGCCGCGCGCAGGGCCAGTTCGCCCCAGCCGGTGCCGATCTCCAGGAGCCGGGTGTCGGGGCCGACCCGGGCCAGGTCCAGCAGCAGGTCGATCTTGTGCTGCTGGGCCGCGGCGAACTCCGCCGGCGTCGGGGTGACGGGGAGCACCGGGGACGGGGCGGCGGGCAGGGCGTCGAAGACGGCGGAGGAGTAGCTGAGGGTGGGGTCGAGGAAGAGCGCGAAGAGGTCGTTGGAGAGGTCGTAGTGGCGACGGATGTTGTCGCGGGAGCCGCCCGGGGTGTTGAGGTCGCGTTCGGGTCGGCGGTGCGCCCAGGCCCCGCGGAGGCGGCGCAGCGGGGCGGGGACGAGCGCGTCGATGTGCTCGGCGAAGACGGTGAGCACCCCGACCAGGTCCTCCGCGTCCCACTCCCCCGCCATGTAGGACTCGCCGAAGCCGATGAGCCCGTCCGCGCCGATGCGGCGGTGGAAGGCGGCCGGGTCGTGGAGGGTGAGGGCGGGGAGGGTGAGGGCGGGGAGGGGGGCCGGAGGGGTGGCACCTGCCGGGGTCGGGCCCGTGGGGGCGGGGGTGCGGTCCGCGGCGGGTGCCTCGGGGTGTCCGGGTCCGGCGAGGCGGAGCGGGAGCCGGTCCACGGCGGCCTCGACGATGCGGCGGGCGATGGCCGTGCGGAGTGCGGAGGCCCTGGGGAGCCGGGCCACGTCCGGCCAGCGCTCCGGGTCCACGGCCTCCCGGCCGTGGCCCGCCGCACCGGCGTGCTCGGGCCCGTGACCGTGGCCGAGGCCGCGCTCAGGGCCGTGGCCCTGCCCGTGCCCGTGCTCCGGCGCGGGCTCCGTCCCGGGCACGGGCCCGGACTCGGACACGAGCCCGGCCTCGGCCACGGTCACGGCCACGGGCTCGTACGGGAAGCCGCCGGTGGCCGGGTGCGGGCGCGGGTCCGGGTGGGGGAGCGAGGGCGGTACGGAGACGGTCACAGCATGCCTTCCTGCGTCGGTCGTGCGGTCGGGCGGGGGCGCACCGGCAGCCCCTTGAGGCGCAGGCGGACCCCGTGCCACCGGATCGCGGCGCTGACCGCGAGCGTGGACCAGGGGTGCCGGAGCGCGGCGGCGAGAAGGGCGCGCGGCCCGGCCGGGCGCCGTACGCCGCGGACGGTCGCGGTCAGCGGACGGGTGCCGTCCCCGTGCCGGAGCTGCACGGTCAGGTCGAGGCGTTCGCCGGGCAGCGGCAGGCGCATCCGGTAGGCGCCGTCGGTACCGAAGTACGGGGAGACGTACAGCTCCTTGGGGGTGTCCGCGGTGCCGTCGGGGCCCGGGCGGAGGAGGTAGCAGTGCCGGTCGCCGTAGGTGTTGTGGACCTCGGCGACCACGCAGACGGGGCGGCCCTCGCGGTCGTGGCACCAGTAGAGGGTGATCGGGTTGAAGACGTACCCGAGGACGCGGGCGTGACCGAGCATCAGGACCCTTCCGTCGGCCCCGGTCACGCCGTGCGCGGCGAGGAAGGCGTCGAGTCCGGCGCGGAGGGTGGGGGCGCCGCCGCCGAAGTGGTCGCGGGGGTCGAACCGGGCCAGCGGGCGCAGCACGCGGGGCAGTCGCGGGAGCGCGTCGAGGTCGACGAACCAGAGGTACGTGCGCATCCCCAGCCGGTACCGGACGGGCCCGGTCCGGGTGTGCGCGACCTCGCAGGCGTAGAGGGCGGGTGCCGACGCGGGGCCGGCCACCGGTACCGGCTCGGGGTGGGGAGCGGAATCCGTGACGGGGGCGGCGGCCCCGGAGGAGGCGGCCGGGGAGGCCGGCGGTGCGGATGCGGCGGGGGCCACGAGGGCCGCGGGTCGGGGTTTCACCAGGTCACCCCCAGGGCGCGGGCCGCTTCGACGCCGGAGCGGCAGCCGTCCTCGTGGAAGCCCCAGCCGTGGTAGGCCCCGGCGAAGGCGGTCACGGAGGTGTTGAGGAGGGGCAGTTCGCGCTGGGCGGCCACGGAGGCCGGGGTGTACACCGGGTGTTCGTACACCATCCGGGCGATGACCGCGCTGTCGTGGACGAGCCCCTCGGCGTTCAGGGTGACCACGTACGGCTCGTCCGCCGGGAGTCGCTGGAGCCGGTTCATGTCGTAGCTGACCTGTACGGATCCGGGGCGGGCCGTGCAGGAGGGCAGCCGGTAGTTCCAGGAGGCGCGGGCGTGGGGCGCGCGGGGCAGCAGGCTCGTGTCCCGGTGCAGGACGGTCGGATTGCCGGTGTACGTGAAAGCGCCCAGGACGCGTCGTTCGTCGGGGGTCGGATCCGCGAGGAGGCGGAGGGCCCGGTCGGGGTGGGTGGCGAGGACCACGGCGGCGTAGGCGGCGGTGTCCCCGTCCTCGGTGGTGACGTAGGCCCGGACGCCCCGGGTCCCGGCGCCTTCCCCGCCGGTGACAGCGGTCGACGCGTCCGTCGGGGCGTCGGCGCGGGCGACGGACCGGACCGGGGTGCCCGTACGGACCGCCGCGAGGCGCTTGGCGGCCTCGGCCACGTACACGGCGGAGCCTCCGGTGACCGTCTTCCACTGCGGGGAGCCGGTGACGGACAGCAGGCCGTGGTGGGCGAGGAAGCGGAAGAGGTAGGCGGCCGGGTAGCGGAGGGCGGTGTCCGGCGGGCAGGACCAGACGGCCGCGACGAGCGGCAGGGCGAAGTGGGCGGTGAAGTAGGGCGAGAAGCGTTCGCGCCGCAGGAAGTCGCCCAGGGTCTCGGGGAGTTCGGCGGGGTGTCGGGCCTCGGTGGGCTGCGGGGAGGCGGCGGCGCGCGGGGGTGCGGAGGAGGTCGTGCCGTCGGTGCGGAGCGCGCCGTCCAGGACTCGGCGGGCGGCCCGGTGGAAGCGGGGCACCTCGGCGAGCATGCGGAGGTAGCGGCCGCGGCGCAGGTTTCCGCCGCCGAGGAGGGCGCGGGGGCCCCGGGCGCCCGCGTAGGCCAGCCCGCAGCCCTCGCACTCCACGGACATGCTCATCTCCGCGTCCTGCGTGCGCACCCCCAGCTCGCGGAAGAGGCGCAGCAGGTGCGGGTAGGTGCGTTCGTTGTGGACGATGAAGCCGCTGTCGACGGCGAGCGTCCCGCCGCGCGCGGCGGGCAGCCGGTGGGTGTGGGCGTGCCCGCCGAGCCGGTCCTCGGCCTCGTACAGGACCACGTCGTAGGCACGGGAGAGGACGTACGCGGCCGTCAGCCCGGCCACTCCGGCACCGATCACGGCCACCCGGGCCCGGCCACCGTCCGCGCCGTCGCCCAGGCGGTCGCCCACGCCGTCGCCCTTGCCTCCGGCCACGGTGTCCGGCTCCTCCTGCTCGCTCATGCGGTCCCCCTCGCCTTCCGGACCAGCCGCTCGTCCCGGCTGTCGTCACTCGTGCTGTTGTTGCCGTTCTTGCTGTTCTTGCTGTTCTTGCTGTTCTTGTTGCGCGTGCTGTGCGTGCCGTGGGTGGTGCCGGCGTGGTCGTCGCGGTCGTCCTCGCCGTGCGGGAGGGACGCGGAAGGCCCTTGGGTCCCTCCCCCGGGTACTTCGGAGCCGGACGTCATCCGGCTGGGTCCGACATCGGACGGGATCGCGGCGACAGCGGACGACTGGGAAACGGGCCGTTGGGCACCCGTGCGTCGGGCCCCGGCGCCTTGGGCCGGGGGCTCGTAGTAGGGAGCGAGGCGGCCGCGCAGCCTCTGGAGACCGCGCCGGGCGTGGCTCTTGACGGTGCCCAGCGGCAGCCCCGTTCCCTCCGCGATCTGCACCTGCGTCAGGTCGCCGTAGTAGGCCAGCGTCAGCACCTCGCGCTGGGGGCCGGGCAGCCGCGCCAGCTCCCCGCCGACGACGATCCGGTCCACGACGCCGTCGAGGGCGTGGACGGGGTCGTGCTCCTCGCGGGGCAGGGTCTCGCCCGCCGCGGCGACGAGCCGGAGGCGGCGGGTCCGGGAGGTGAGCGCGTCGGCCGTCTTGCGCCGGGCGATCCCGAGCAGCCAGGCGGGCAGCGGACCGCGCTCCGGGCGGTATCCGGCCCGACCGCGCCACGCCGCGAGGAACACCTGCTGGGTGATGTCCTCCGCCTCGCGGGGGTCGCCCGTCGTGCGGGCGGCCAGGGCTTGGACCAGGTGACCCCAGCGCCGATAGGCGAGGGCCAGGCAGTACGCGTCCCCCCGTACCAGCCCGGCGGCGATCTCCTCGTCGGCGGGCCCGGCCGGGGCGAACCCGGCGGGCGGGTCGGGCGGGACGGGTGAGGTGGGCAGGACGGGTGAGGCGGGCGGGACAGGCGCGACAGGCAGGATGGACGGGGCGGCAGCCGGCGGGCCGTTCTCCTGCCGGTTCCGACCCCGACCGCTGCCCGCGTCGCTTCCGGGGGCGCCGTCCGCGCTCCCGCCGTCTCCGCGCCCGCTCGTCCTGTTGCCCCGGCTGCGGCTGCGGCTGTGGCTGTGGCTTTCGCTCAGGCTGTCGTCACCGGCTTCTGCGGGCCGGAACGCGGGCTCGGGGGCCGGGGCGGGCCGGTGTTCCGGCGCGTGGGCGGTGCGGATCACGGTCATGGCAGCTGCTCCCCCTGCCCGGCCTCGGCCGGACGGCAGTAGGCGCGCCCGCCGTGGAACGGCGGCCGCCGCCGGAAGCGATACCTCCGGCTCCCCCACCCTCCTTCGGATCACCCCGCGGAATCACCATGCATCGGTTGTGCGTCGTATTGGCGCGCGGCATCGCGCACACCGCGCACACCGCGCACATCGCGCCGATGAGGAAGCACCATGAGGGGAAGCACCTCGATCAGGACACGGAGCGGCTGGTCGGGCGGGGTGGAGCGCTTCCGCGCTTGGGACGCCGAGCAGTGGCTCGGCATCCGGACCTCGGAGACGCCGCCCGACGACACACGGCGCGCGGCCGCCTCCCCCGGGCCGGCGGCCGGGGCCCCCGCAGGGTGAACCAGCCCTCGGTACGGCGCTGTCGGACCCCGCTGCCAGACTGCGTACCATGCGCTCCCTCGCCGACCTGACCCTGACCGATTGGCTCTCCCTCGACGCGCCCGCCGCCCGCCGCGTCGCCGAGGAGGCCGCCCTGCTCGTCGGGGGTCGCGTCAGCGGCTTCTCGACCGTCGACCACCTCGGATCGCCGCTGCACCGGGCGCACATCGAGCGGGCCGGGAAGGGCGGACCCGAAGGACCCGACGGACGGGACGGGCTCGGCGGACGGGACGTACGGGAGTTCGCCCTGATACCCGGCGGCCGGGTGGACCTGGGCTTCGACCCCGCGTCCTGGCGGCCCGCCCCGGGGCAGGAGGCCGACTACGCCGCGAGCGTGGCGCAGGGCTTCGGGTACGGGGACGACCTGCGGGCGCACCTGGCGGCCGTGCTGAGCCCGCGCCGCTCCGTCCGGGTACCCACCCTGCTGATGGCCCTGGAGGCCGAGGAACTCACCGCCCCGCCGGAGGAGATGCCGGCCGTTCTGGCCGCACTCGGCGGCCTGCGGCTGCCCAGCCCCGACGAGTGGGAGCACGCCTGCGGTGCCGGAGCCGACACCCTGTTCCGCTGGGGCGACGACTGCCCCCTCGATCGGATCCCGTACGGCGACCGCTCCGGCCCGCAGAACGCTCCCAACGCCTTCGGGCTCCGCATCGCCTACGACACCTACCGCGCGGAGTTGACCAGCGATCCGGGCGCCGTGCACGGCGGCGACGGCGGCGAGTCGGTGTGCGGCGGGTACGGGGCCCTGCTGGGCTGGCTGCCCCTGGCCACCGCCCACCGCAACCCGGGCATGGCCGAATTCCTCCACGGCCCCGACGGCGACGGCCTCTACGAGGACTTCTCCACCCGCCCGGTGCTCCCCCTGTGACCGGGTCCGGGGACACGATCGGGGCCGGGGGCGGTAGGGGCGTGGGGCCGCTCGTGCGGGCCGAGCTGACGGGGACCGACTGGGCCTCCCTGGCGTGCGGTTGCGGCCGTTCCGCGGAGCACCTGCCCGGCAGGTTCGAGGCGATCCTCACCGCCGGGACGCCCCGGGACATGATCGGCCGGACCCTGGAGGGTCACGTCGAGAACAGCACCGTGGCCTTCCCCTGCACCCCTCCCGCCGTGGGTGTGATCATGGCCGCGCTGGCGGAGCCCATCTCCCCGCTCGCCCGCCAAGTGCTCCTGCAGACGCTGTGGTACGTGGCCGCGGGAGCCGGGGACGAGGACCCCCGACCCGGCATGGCCGGCATCGGCGAAGCCTGCGCCGACCGGGTACGGGAGGGCCTCGGGGCGCTGGTCCGGGCCGGGCTCGGCGGGACCGCGGACGAGGCCACGATGGTGGCCGACATCTGCGAGGACCTCGGCCTGGACGAAGACGCGGTCGAGGGTGAGGACGAGTCGTACGTCGTCCGGCTGCGGGAGCGGGCCCGGGCGAAGGCGAAGCGGGACGGGCGGGGCTGAGCGGGCCGAAGGGCCGAGGGCCGAGGGCCGAGGGCCGAGGGCCGAGGGGGCGTCCCGTTCAGGGCGCCTCTTCCACGGCCCTCCCGCGCGCCACGGGTCCCACGCGACGGGCCAGGTGCCAGGCCGCGCCGTACGCCAGCAGGGCCAGGAGCAGTCCGGCGCCCGCACCCTTGGCCAGGTCGTAGAGGAGGGCTTCCGCGGTGTCGCTCCAGGGCGCCGGCACGGTTCGCGTCGGGTAGGAGGTCTCGCTGCCCCCGCCGGGGAGGGCCGTGGTGATCGGACTGTCGTAGTCGGTCGCGGTGCGGAGGCGGTACGCGTCCACACTCCGCAACATGCTCACGCCCCCGCCGAGCGCGGTCAGGCCGCAGGCCGCCGCCACGGCACGACGCAGGCGGGGCGAAAGACCGGCGGCCCGCGCAGTCGGTGAGGCGCTCGCGAGCGGGCCACGGCCTCCACGCGGCACCCGACCCCGATCCCGGTGCCGATCCCCGTCCCGGTCCCCGTGGCGGTCGAGGTACACGTGCAGGTACAGGTACGCCCCCAGGGCGACCAGACCCAGTGCCGAACTCCCGTACTGCACCGGCCTGGAGAGGGCGTCCGGGAGCAATCCGGGCTCGGTGAGGGCGTCCCAGAGCAGATGGGTGGCCAGACCGATCAGCGCGGACGGCAACAGCCACAGCACGCCCCGCACGCGGGCGAGGGCCGAAGCCCCGTGGACGGGGCGTGGGGGCGTACCCGGTGCGGTGCCCCATGCCGGGCCGAGGAGGGCTGACAGCGGAGCCCTGAGCAGCCGGTGGAGGGCGAGCAGGACGAGAGTGAAAGCGAGGCCGACGCCGAGCACCCCGGCGGGCGCGTGCGAGGTGGAGGCGTTGGTGAACGGCTCGTACCAGGTGCGATGGGTGGCCGTGAGCCCGAGGGCGCCCAGGAAGTAGGACACGTCGGGCGCCATGGACCCCGCGACCAGCGCGGCCGGGACCAGCGGGCCCCGCCCCAACAGCGGGAGCACGGCGGCGGGGTGGGCGAGGGTGAACGGCACGACGGTCTCCCGGTCTTCTGATCGCCACGGCACGGCTGCGGCACTGATGCGGCACAGCCACGGCACGGCCGAGGCCACCGAAACGCACCCGGCCCCGGCCCCGGCCATCAACCGTCCCGCAGACGACACCGGATACTACGCGCACATGACTATTCAGCTCAACGGAGCTTTGCGGGGACGTAGGTTCCGGGACCGTGGCAGTCAGCAGCCCCGTCCCCCGGTCAGCGCCTCGCGCGGGCCACCCGGCGGACCACTCGGTGGACGGCCGGTACGGCGGTGGTCAGGGCCAGGACCGGGAGGGCGGCGAGGATCGGCCAGGTCTCGCCCCAGGCCGCGCAGGCGTACGCGATCAGCGGCGGAGCGGCCAGTGCCACCGCGGCCGCCTCCCGAACCCCGTGGGACCGCTCGCGCAGGGCGAGGACGGCGCCCGCCGCCGCCAGGGCGAGCACCGGCCAGGCCCCGTACTCCGTGCTGACCCCGAAGGCCCGGGTGTCCACGGCCACGACCGGCAGCCAGGCGCAACCCGCCATGGCCCCGGCGGTGGCGTGGAGCAGGGGATCGGAACGGCGGTCCGGCGGGCAGGCCGCCACCACCGCGACCGTCAGCAGGGCCGTCACCGCGGCGGTTCCCTCGTCACCGCCCGCCGCCGGCGCGCCGAGCAGCGCCGAGCCCAGGAGCCCCGTCACGGCCGCCGCCGCCCCGGCCGCCCACCGGCCGCACAGCGCCACCACCGTGCCGACGCACACGATCAGACAGCACAGCAGCGCGAGCCCGTACTCCGGCTCGGTGGTGGCGAGTTGGAGGCCGATGGGGGCGGGCGAGCGCACCAGTCCGGCGTACCAGGAGGTCAGCCACAGCCCGTGGACCACCGCAGCGGTGCCGAGCGCCAGCGGCGCCGCCACAGCGAAGAGTCGGCCCGCGGGGGCCGCCCCGTGCAGGCCGGTACGGAGGCGTACCGCGTGCGCGGCCAGGTCCGCGTCCGCCCGCAGCCGGGCGACGCGGGACAGACCGGCCGTCATCTCGGCGTGCACGTCGGCGATCTCGTCCCCGTGCGCCCGGCGGTAGCGGGGCGGATACAGCCGCAACAACAGCCCCGTCCGCCCCACACGGTCACGCCCCACACGGTCCCTCTTCACGCGCCCCCCTCCAGGTGACCGCTGCCGTCCCGCCCCCGCACGCGACCGCCCTTCACCCGACCGCCTGTCACGTGACCGGCGCCGTCCCGTCCATGCCGAGGCGTCTGCGGGCCTCGCGGACGGTCACGGCCAGCCGTTCGGTCTCCAGGACCAGCCGCTCCCGGCCCGCCTCGGACAGCGCGAAGACCCGCCGCACCCGGCTGTCCACGATCTCCTCGCGCTCCACCTCGATCAACCCGTCCGCCAGCATCCGGTCCAGCGCTCCGTAGAGGGCGCCGGTGCGCGGCACCACCCGGCCGTCCGTGATGGCCTTGACCTCCTGCGCGATGGCGTAGCCGTGGCGCGGGGCGTTGGCCAGGGCCGTCAGGACCAGCAGGCCCAGCTCCTGCATGACACGCTCACTCATGCGAACAGGGTAGGAGGCCGGAGCACGGCGGCCGTCCCGGCCTCGGTCCCGGGGTTCAGTCCCGGCCTCGATCACGGGTTCAGCTCCGGTCTCCGTCCCGGGTGTCAGTCCCGGGTGTCAGTCCCGGCCGCGGGCGTGGCGGAAGCGGGCGAGGCCGTCGGCGAGGCTGACGATCGGTTCCGGGTACGGGCAGGCCGCGCGCTCGGGGCCGGTCAGCTTCCACGGCTCGTGGACCGCGCGGGCCGGGACCTCGGCCAGTTCGGGGACCCAGCGCCGGACGTACCGGCCGTCCGGGTCGTACTTCTTGCCCTGCAGGACGGGGTTCAGGACGCGGTTCGGGCGGGTGTCGGTGCCGGTACCGGCCACCCACTGCCAGTTCAGCTGGTTGTTGGCGAGGTCTCCGTCGACGAGCAGGTCCAGGAAGTGGCGGGCGCCGATCCGCCAGTCCAGGTAGAGGGTTTTGGTGAGGAAGGAGGCGGTGAGGAGCCGGCCCCGGTTGTGCATCCAGCCCTCGTGGCCGAGTTGGCGCATGGCCGCGTCGACCGCCGGGTAGCCGGTGCGTCCCTCCTGCCAGGCGAGCAGGTCGGCGTCCGCCTGCTTGCCGGTGCGCCACTGGTCCTGCCGGGGGCGGTAGTCCTGCCAGGAGGTGTGGGGGCGGGCGCTGAGCAGCTGGTGGTTGAAGTCCCGCCAGCACAGCTGTCGTACGAAGCCCTCGGCGCCCTCCCCGCCGCGGGAACGGGCCCGGTGCACGGCCTCGTTCGCGGAGAGGGAGCCGAAGTGCAGGTGCGGGGAGAGGCGGGAGGTGACGTCGCCGCCGAGGTCGTCGTGGCCCTCCGTATAGGAGTCGGCGTGCCGCGACAGCCAGGCGGTGAGCCGCTTGCGGGCCTCGGACTCGCCGCCCGCGGCCAGGCCCTCCGAGACCCCCTCGACCTCCGCGCGGGAGGGGACCGGCTCCGAACGCGGACCGGCCGGGACCCGTACCGTGCGCGGGGCCCCGGCCGGGGAGCGGAGCGGGGTGTCGGCCCAGCGGCGGTGGTAGGGGGTGAACACGGCGAAGTGGTCGGAGCCCTGCGGGGTGACCTCGCCGGCGGGGACGGCGGTGATCACGCCCTCGTGGACGTAGAGGCGGCGGCCGTCCGCTTCCAGGGCGCGGCGCAGGCGTTCCTCGCGGGCCTGGGCGAAGGCGCTGTAGCCGGCGGCCATGTGGACCTCGTCGGCTTCGACCTCGCGGGCGAGGGCGGCGGTCTCGGCGACGGTGTCGCCGTGTCGGACGACGAGCCGGCCGCCGCGGTCGCGGAGGGCCGCGTCCAGGTCGGTGAGGCAGTCGGCGAGGAAGGCGAGGCGGTTCGGGGCGGCGAATCCGGTACGGTCCACGGCCGGGTCCCGGACGAAGAGGGGGACCACTTCCCGGGTGGCCTCCAGCGCGGCCCGCAGCGGCGGGTGATCATGGACGCGCAGGTCCGAGCTGTACAGGACGACCGAGACGTTCATGGCTCCCACTCCTGGTGGTCGGTGCCCGGGAAACCCGCTGGTGCCCGCTGCACTGCCTGCGTGCGGCACGCCGTCACAGTGCACTTTCACACGTGACAGTGCACTGTGACCTCACGCCGCGCACCGACACTCGACGACCGACCACACCGGCCGACCACACCGCCGAATCCGGCGACACGACCGAGCCCGCCACGACCGACGAGAAGGCCACAGCCGACGTACCGCCCTCCCTTCCGCCCCCGCCCCCTCCCCGGATGCACCACGGAGCGAGCCGGGCGGCCCGGAGCCGGGAGCCCCCCAGGAACGGGAGCACGCGCGGCCGGACGACGCCCGGACCACAGCAGGTCAGCCTGCCGCGATGGGGCCCTCCGTCGCGGCACGTTCGTAGAGCCGGTGGTGCCACTCGTTGGCCCCCGGGCCCGGCTTGGCGGTCAGTACGGGGGCGGGCCCGGTCTCGATGAGGTGCAGGAGCGTCCAGGCGACCCCGTAGCAGTCGTCGGGGCCGAAGCAGTCGACCAGGGCGGCCGCTTCCTCTCCCGTCACCGGCTTCGAGATCGCTTCGAGCTGGGGGACCCGCCGGTCCAGCTCATCGTCCTCGGCCTCCCAGTCGGGGAGGGGGCCATCGGCGACGAAGGTCAGAACTTCTGCTCTCATACCTGGATCATGAGCCCCCTTCCGGCTCCCGGACAAACCTTCCCGACGGCGGTCCGGGCCGCACGCCGCAACGAGCGCCGGCTGCCCCTGCCAAGCCCCGGCGAATGGCTCACGTTCACGAAACGACCAGGTCGGATCCGCGGTCGGCGGTTTTTGGGGGAAGCTGGGCGGCACGTGGGGGAGGGCGGACGAGGTGGCGGGAGCGGGCGGGACGGCGGCCGGAGGGCGGGACAGCGGGGAGAGGGGGCAGAACGGGGACTGCCGGGACAGGCCGGAAGGCGGCGGCGCATCCGGTACCCGGGGCGCGCGGGAGTTCGTCGCCGGTGTCCGCGTCGGTGAGCGCCGGAGCGGGACCGTCGCGGAGGTCTCGCGCCAGGGCCTCGCCGTGGTCCTGGACGGCTTCCCGACCCACCCCCTGGGCTTCGTCGGAACGCTGGACCTGACCTGGCTCCCCCGCGCGACCGCGTCGGACGTGCGCGTCGGCGACCGGATCACCGCCGAGGTCACCTCGGTGGATCAGGGGCGGGGCCGGGTGTGGTTGTCCAAGGCGGCCACGGACAGCCCCGAGCTCTGGGCCTTCCTGAGCTCACTCAGGCCGGGGGTGCCGCTGTCGGGTCGGATCGCGTCGATCGAGCGGTTCGGGGTGTTCGTGGCGCTGGACGAGGGCCCGGAGCACCCGCTCTTCCCCGGCGTCGGGTTCATCACCTACCCGGAACTGGCCTGGTCCCCCTTCGACGCGGCCACGGATGTCGTCCGGGTCGACGAACGCGTGACCTGCGAGTTCCTGCAGTTCGACACGACCAACGGGGAGGCCCGACTGTCCCTGCGGGCCACACGGCCCGACCCCTTCCAGGCGTTCGCGGACAGCGCCCGGCCGGGACGGGTCCTGCGCGGGCGGGTCACGAAACTGGCCCCGTTCGGAGCCTTCGTCCGCGTCGCGGACGGCGTGGAGGGGCTGCTCCCCCACCGGGACCCGACAGGCACCCCGACCACCCCCGCCGTGGGCGACGAGCTCACCGTGGTCATCGCCGCACTCGACCGGGAACACCGCCGCCTCCATCTCGGCGAGGTGCCCCGGCCGTGAGCTCGTTCCCACCGGCCGTGCCCCTGAACGACGGCGGCCACGGCCACGAGTACGGTCCGCGCATGGACGCCGTACGCCGCCCGACGCCCGAAGAGGTCGCGGAGATCGAGGAGCGCTTCGTCGCGCTGATCGAGGGACGGCTCTCCCGGGACGAGGCCGACCGCTGGGCCGCCCGGCGGACGGCCGCCGAGGGGCTCGACTGGGACGACACCTCCTGGTGGGCGCTGAACCCGCTCCACGGCGTCGACCTGCCCGCGGGCCCCGACGGCCGCTACCTCCACGACGAAGAACAACTCCGCACCTGGCTCACCGAACTGAGACACCGCCGCCGGACGGGGTGACCCGCGCGAGCGGGTGAGCGACCACCCCGGCAGGGCGATCGACGCCCCGTCGACCGATCCCGAGCTGGCCACGTCATGGTCCACGCCCCAGGGAAGCGACCGCTCCGGTTCCGCGTACGACATCCTCCGGCCCCCGAGCCCGGCGATGTCCGGAATGCAAATGGTCGAACACGCCGCCCGGACCTGTCCGCACCCTCGTGTCGGGCGCGGCCGAAGAGCGGTCCCGTACCGGTTCCCACTGAGGCGAATCCGGGCCTTCCACCCCTCCCCGGCAGGCACCTCGGGCATATTCCGGCATACCCCTAGCGGCCGGCACACCCTCTCCACCAGCTCTTTTCAGCCATGCTGCGCACACCTCTGCCGAGAGGTCTAGACCATTGCTAAGGTGAGCCGCATCCACGGACGTAGCCCTTCTCTCCCCTGAACGGAGTGCCCCGCCGTGACCACCCTCCCTTCCCCTGCCCTGCGGCCGCAGTTCGCTTACGGCGCCATCGCCGAGAGCCTGCGGACCGACATCCGCGCCGGGCGCCTCGTCCCCGGCGGGACCCTGCCCGCGGAACGCACCCTCGCGGCGCGGTTCGGCGTCAACCGGCAGACCGTACGCGCCGCCCTGGACCTCTTGCGGCGCGAACGGCTGATCGCCACCGGCAAGCGCGGCAGCATCGTGACGATGCCCGCGCACCCTCCCACGTGGGCCTCACCGGCAGGCGGTGTCCCGACCCCGGGGCCGGCCGTCCCGTCGACCTCCGGCCCGCCGGCCCCGTCCCGCGCCACCACCGCCCGCACTTCCGCGGCGGCGGCGACCTCGACGGTGACCGCGACGGGAGCGGTCGGGACGGCGGCGCCCCCGCCGCCCGCCGCACACCTGCCGGCACCGGGCGCGGTCCGGTTCCCCGGTGGCCCCTTCACGGCCGGAGCCCAACGCACCGCCGCCTGGCTCTCCCTGGCCAGCGTGCCGCCGTCCCTGGCGGCCGAACTGGGCCTGGCCCCGGGGGAACGCACCCTGATCCACCACCACCGGGCCACCGACGCCTCCGGACGCACCCTCCAGGCGGCGACCACCTACTTCACCCCCACGGCCGTCGCCGCCGTCGGGGAGCTAGGCCGGTACGCCCGCGCCCTGCGGCCCCACCAGCCCGACCTGTCCCTGCTGTACGAGTGGATGCGCCGCGAGGGGCTGCACCCGGGGGTCCGGGAGACGCTCACCCTCTCCCGACCCGACCGCCCCAGCCCGGCCGCAAGCCGCTCGTGGACCGGCACGGCCACGCGCGCAGACACGGGTACGGCCATGAGTACCGGGACCGATGTCACCCGGGGCGTTCAGCAGGACGGCCCCTTCGCGGCGACGGGCACCGGCACCGGCACCGGCAGCGATGCTCCCGCCGCCGAACCGGCCCCGACGGTCGAGGTCCGGCGCCACACCCACGACCAGTACGGCCGACTGCTGGAGATCACCCACTTCACGCCGACGGCCCCGTTCACCCGCCTCACCCTGCCCTTGGACAGCACCCGGGCCCCCGAGACCGTCTGACCCGCCCCGGGCCGGACGCCGACCCCGGCCCCGCGGCTCAGTCGCGCCGCGCCCCGTTCGCCCGCTCCGGAGCCAGGACCGCCCAGATCTGGGTGTCGTAGCGCTGCCCGCCGAAGAGCCAGGACTCGCGCTCCGTACCCTCCAGGGTCATGCCGAGCCGACGGGCCACGGCGGCGCTGCGCTCGTTGTCGGCGCGGCAGTGCCAGGTGGCGCGGTGCAGCCCGCGCTCGTCGAACGCCCAGTCCAACAAGGCCTCACAGGCGGCCGTGACCAGGCCGTGCCCCTCACCGTCCGGCTCCAGCCAGCAGCCCAGCTCGCAGGAGCCGGACGCGGCGTCGAAGGACGTGAACATCACCCCGCCCACCAGCGTGCCCGCGCGCCAGATGCCGTACAGCCGAGCGCCGTCCGCGGCCTGCCGCTCGGCGTAGCGGGTCAGCGTCCCCCGGGCCCCGTCCGACCCCTCGGTCACGAACGAGGCGCCCACCCACGGTCGGATGGTCTCGCGCGCGCGGTCCATGTGCGCGGCGAACTCCTCCGCGTGATGGGGCTCCAGCGGGCGCAGGCGGGCATCGTCCCGCAGGGTCAGGGAGAACATGACGGACACACCTTCGGATCGGACGGCACGGAACCCGCGCGCGGTCCGCCGGTACGCCCGGCCGGCCCCGCCGAACCGCTTCGGACCGCTTCGGACCGCGCCCGGGCGGCGGCGCAGGATTCACACAACACTTGTTATGACTATGTACCGTAGCACCCGTGCCACGTACCAAGGGAGATCACGAGAGCCGACGCCGCGAGGTGTCCGAAGCCGTCTGGCGCGTGCTGGCCGCGCGTGGGTTCGGCGGGCTGACGCTGCGCGCCGTCGCGGCGGAGCTCGGCGCCACCACCGGCCTGCTCACCCACTACTTCCCCGCCAAGCGGGACCTGGTCGCGTACGCGCTCGACCTCCTGGAGGAGCGCACGGCGGTCGGCCGCCGCGCTCCCGGCACTCCCGGGCTGGAGGCCGTGCGCTCGGCCCTGCTGGGCATCCTGCCGCTGACCGCCGAGGCCGCCGCCGTGAACCGGATCTGGGTCTCCTCCTGGGACACCGCCCTCGCCGACCCGGACCTCACCGAGGACTACGGGCGCAAGTACGGCCGCGGGCGGGAGCGGTTGACGGCTCTGGTCGCCGGGGCGCAGGAGCGGGGCGAGCTGCCCGCCGGCGATCCGGAACGGATCGCCTCGGGAGCGCAGGCGTTCGCGCTGGGGCTGGTGGTACAGGCGTTGTTCGACCCGACGACCTACCCGCCCGCGCGCCAGACCGCACTGCTGGACGACTACCTGGCGACCCTGACGGGGCGAGAGGCGGAGCCCCGGGGCGACTCCGGCAGCCACTGACCGCCCCGCCCGGGCCGATCGACCCGCCTGCCCGCCTGTCCGGCTGGCCGGACGGACGGCCACCCTGCGCCGAACCGCACCGCACCCACCCCACCGCCCTCGGAGCATTCCGTCCGCACCCTATTTACGGATACAGTGTCGCCATTAAAAGCGCCCGAGCGGAGGACCCCTCCATGCCCGACCCCCGAAGCCACCCCCACCCCCTCCCTCACACACCCGCACCCACGCATGCCACCGGCCCCGGCCCCGGCCCCGGCCCCGGTACCAACACCGACGCCCACGTGCTGGTCGTCGGCGCCGG
This sequence comes from Streptomyces sp. NPDC097619, assembly GCF_040302735.1. NCBI lineage: Bacteria > Bacillati > Actinomycetota > Actinomycetes > Kitasatosporales > Streptomycetaceae > Streptomyces > Streptomyces sp. NPDC097619. Next base: position 90,272 of record NZ_JBEOSD010000001.1, read on the forward strand.
TCCCGTCGGCCTGACGCTCGCGCTCGACCTGGCCCGGCGCGGACTGACCGTACGGGTGCTGGAGCGGTCCGCCGGCACCTTCGAGGGCTCCCGCGCCAAGGGCCTCCAGCCGCGCACCCTGGAGGTGCTGGACGACCTCGGCCTCGCGGCGGAGGCCCGCGCCGCCGGCGGACCGTATCCGCGGATGGGCGTGCACCTGGGCCCCTTCACCGCCTCCTGGCGGCTCCAACGGCCCGCGGCCGTCGCGCTCGGCTCGCCGTACCCGGACCTCCTCCTGCTCCCCCAGTACGCCCTGACCGCGCTGCTGCACCGGGCGGTGGTGGACGGGCCCGCGGGGCGGAAGGTGCGGGTCGAGTTCGGGATCACCGTCGAGGACGTGGACCAGGACGCGGAGACCGCCTCCGTGCGCCTCTCCGACGGCCGGACGCTGCGGGGCCGGTACGTGGTCGGCGCGGACGGCGGCGGCAGCACCGTGCGCCGGGCCGCCGGCATCCCCTTCCCCGGCCACACCGACGACGCGGACCGCATGATCCTCGCCGATGCCGTGGTGGACGGCCTGACCCGCGACCGTTGGCACGTCTGGCCACGGCCCGGGGGACGCGTCACCGGCGCCTGCCCGCTCCCCGGCGGCGACCGCTTCCAACTCATGTTCAAGCTCGCCCCGGACGAGCCCGCCGGCCCGGCCGAGCTCACCGAGGAGGCGCTACGGGACCGACTGCGCCACCGCACCGGGAACGGCTCCCTCACCCTCCGCGCACTCGGCTGGACCTCGGTGTTCCGACCGAACGTCCGCCTCGCCGACCGCTACCGCCGCGGCCGCGTCCTGCTCTGCGGGGACGCGGCGCACGTCTACACCCCGGCCGGGGCCCAAGGACTCAACACCGGTGTCCAGGACGCGTACAACCTCGGCTGGAAGCTCCGACAGGTGCTCGCCGGAGCCCCGGACGCCCTGCTCGACAGCTACGAGGGGGAACGGCGTCCGATCGCGGCGCGCGTGCTGGGGCGCTCCACCGAGCTCTACGAAGGGATGCGGCGGGGCCGGCCCGGCGCCCTGACCCGGGGCCGGGAGGAGCACCAACTGCACCTCTCGTACGCCGGCGGCCCCCTCGCCCCGCCCCCGCCGCCCGGCACGGACCGCGCCCGGCACCGCACGAACACCCTGCGCCCCGGGGACCGGGCACCGGACGCCGCACTCCCCTACGGACTCCAGGAGGCCGAACTCTGCCCGGACGGACTCACCCAGGGCGTGCTCCCCGGCCGCGACCGCCTCTTCGACCTGACCAGGGGACCGCACTTCACCGCCCTGGCCTTCGGCCCCCGGGCCCGCGCTGCCCTGGACCGGCTCCCCTGGCCCACCCACGGCGCACCACTGCACCGCCACGCCCTCCTCACCCCGACGCCGACGAACGGCGGAAAGGCTCCTGCACCCCCGCGCGCCACGCGACGCCTGCGCGCGGAGCGGGAAGAGCGTCTGATGTGGCATTACGGCATCACGTGTGACACCTTGCTCATCCTCCGCCCCGACGGCCACCTCGCCCACATAGACACCGCCCCGGGAGCGCCCCCGACCACCACGCCTGCCACGGTCGGCTCCGCGGCCACCACCGCCACCGCGCTTCCCGAGGCTCTCCGCGCGATGACGCCGCCCCTCTGAGCGCACCTCCACCCGGCCCTCACCGCCCCCTCCCCCGCCCCGGTACGGTGGCGGACGAGCACGCGTCCGGAGGCAGCCGACCCCGGACGCCGGACGACCCGAGGACGGACACCCTCCATGACCCCCGACGCCCCCGGAACCCCTCCGGACGGCCCGATCGACGACACGAGAACCGGCGACGCGACAACCGGGAACACGAGGACCGGCGACGCGGCCGGGGGCACGACGGACGATCCGGTCGCGGGCAGCCCGGCCTGGTGGGCGGCTCGGGCCGCGCGCGCGGCCCGGGCCGGCGGAAGCCACGACCTCGGCTCGGCGTCCGCCACGACCCGACGGGGCCGCGGTCGGCCGGCCCTGGACACCGACCTGATCGTCGCGACCGCCCTCCGGCTCGTGGACGCGCACGGCACCCACGCCTTCTCCCTGCGGATGCTCGCCGAAGCCCTCGGCTCCGGCACGGCCACGCTGTACCGGCACTTCGCCGCCAAGGACGAGATCCTCGCCCTCGTCGTCGACCGCGTCCTCGGCGAAGCCGACCCCGCCGCCGCCCGCAGCAGCAGCAGCAGCAGCCAACCCAGCACCGACACCGGCACACCTTCTTGGCAGGAGGCACTGCGCGGGACGGGCCTCGGGCTGTACGCCGTCCTGCGCGCGCACCCCCACGTCGTGGGGCCCCTCATGGCCCAGGTACCGGTCGGACCCAACGGGCTCGCCCAGCGCGAGCGGGTCCTCCACGCCCTGGTGGCCGGCGGACTGGAGGCAGGACTCGCCGCCCGCGCCTTCACGGCCGTCGCGCACTACGCCATCGGCTTCGTGGCCCAGCAGCACGGCCCGGCGGCCGCGCCCGGTAACGGGCCCGAACTCGCCGCCTTCTACCGTCGCCTGGACCCGGCCGGTCATCCCACCCTCATCGCGGCGGCCGAGGCCCTGACCTCCGTACCGCCCGAGGAGGAGTTCCGCTTCGGACTGGACCTCCTGGTGAGGGGACTGGAAGGAGTCGCCGGAGCGGCCCCGGCGTCCACCGCACCGTAGACGCAGACGCAGACGCAGACGTGAACGTCAGCGCCGGTGTCGTCGAGTCCTGCTCGCCGGTCCGGCGGCTCAGTAGTGGTGGCCGGGCCAGTGCGGATCCTCCCACCGGGCCGGCCCGGTGACGCCCATCAGCCGCACCCGGTGCAGCAGCTCCCGGTGCTCCGCGCCCTCCCGGCCGGCAGAACGGAGCCGGCCCGGGGCGTGGCGGACGAGCCAGGCGACCAGTTCGGTGCGCAGGGCGTCCTCGTCCTCCCAGGTGTCCCAGGTGTCCCAGGGCAGTTCGTCGCCGAGCAGGTCGTACTCCCAGTGCGCGACCGAGCGGGTGAGGTGTCGGTCGGCGTGGGGGTGACGGAGGGATTCCCAGGCGACGAGCCAGGGGCCCAGCCTGCCGGTGGCCTCCGCGCAGACGGGGAGGACCGCGTGGGCGGGGAGGACGGGTTCCGGGTCGGTGAGGGTACGGGCCCACCAGGCGTGCAGGAACTCGGAGACCGCCGCGCTCTGCGGGGCGGGCCAGCGCTCCCAGCGGCCGCGGGCGAAGGACCGTCCCACCTCGCCCATGCCGGAGGAGACCGTCACCTGTCCGGCGACGAGCGCCCGGGCGAACTGGGGGAGGATCCGGCGCAGCACGGCGCCGTGGTCGGTCCAGTCGACCGTGGTCCAGGTGCGGTGCAGGAGAGCCGGTGCCAGCTCGCGGTCGGGGAGCTTGAGGAGGGCCAGGTCCTCCTCGCTGCCCCAGTGGCAGGTGCACTGCGCCTCGTCCTGGCGGGCCGTCATCCCGGCGAAGACGGCGGACAGGTGGTCCAGGGCCCGGTCGAGACGGGCGCGGGCGCGGGCCGTCGCGACGTCGGGCGTCTCGCGGCCTTCGGGAACTCCGGCAGGAATCATCGGTCGGCACAACCTCGGGGTACTCCGGACGACTTTCCGCCGACCGAAGATCACACGATAACTTCTCCTGCCGCACGGTGACATGTCACCCCAGTGGGTCACATGTCACTGTGCGCGATCACACGTCACCGTGCACCGCACGGCCCCAGAGCCCCGAACCCCCGAACCCCAGGGCCCTCGATGCCCCTACGGCGTCACGACTTGATCATGCCGGGCCGGTAGTTGGACGGCAGCGTGTAGACGAACTCGCGGGGGTCGTCGTGCGCGGGCTCCAGCTTCTCGTGGGCGCTGTGGTAGCCGAGGGCGTACAGCTTCCGGCTCGGGTCCCAGGTGTTGTAGCAGTAGATGGAGTTCCGCTTCTTCTGCATGTGGGCCGACGGGATGTTCAGGACGTACGAGGCGCCCCGGTGCCGGTCCCCGTACGGGCGGTCGTAGGCGTAGATGTGGTGGAAGCGGGCGTCGGTGATGACCCCGTCGTTCAGGAGGCGGTAGGCGGCGTCGCTGCACGCCTTGTGCGTGGCGGTGACGTCCAGCCAGCCCGCCGAGAACTTGTGCGAGGAACCGGGGTACTTCTTGGCGAGGGCCTTCACCTTCGAGGTCACCTGGTCGACGAACCCGCCGTACGTGGACTCGTTGTGCGCGCTGTCCTTCAGGTCGAAGTTGATGACCTTGTCCACGCCGATGGCCTTGGCCGAGGCCATGAACTCGGCGGTGCGGCACTCCACGATCTTGGTGGCGCCGTCCGTGGGCCACTTGAGGTCGTGCCAGTGGTCCGGGGCGGGGCAGCGGTTCCCGAGTTCCGCGCAGGCGCCGACGTTCATGCGCCGGGCCAGGGCGTCGTTCTCGCCCCGGCTGACGAGGACCAGGTACACCGGGCGACCGGCGGCCTTGTGCTCCAGGATCGAGCCGACCATGCCGATGGCCTCGTCGTCCTGGTGGGGGGAGTAGAAGATGGCGGGCGCGGCGGCCGCGGCGGCCCGGGAACCGCCCAGCGTGCTCTGCGCGGCGACGGCGGCCGCGGTGAACGCTCCGGCGGCCAGCACGCTGCGCCGCGAAAGGGCGGCGGCGATGCGGTTCTCGGGAGTGGTGTGGTCGGTACTGCTCACGTGGGTTCCCCTCGACATGGTCGGTGCGCTGCCTGCCACGCGGTGACGGGCACCCGGTCCAGGTGCCCGTCACCCCTTGCCCGTACGGGGGGTCGGGCAGGCAGCGGAGCGGGCCCCCGGGATCCGGCCCGCCCGGGATGAACCGGTCGGCTTCCTGCCCGGACTCCCCCGTCCGGAAGGCCCCTCCGCCGGGACGAGTGGACCACCCGTCGAGCTGTCCGTTCCAGGCGGTTTCACCGGCAGAAGTACCGAGCGTCATACTTCTGCCGGTAGCGGCCCCGCTTCGCCGCACCACGCCGACGGGGGAGACAGCGCCATGACCGCGGACAGCACGGATCCGGTGGTGGAGGGGATCGGGGAGCCCGACGTACCCGGGCATCGGGGGCGGCGGACACCGCCCACCGCCGGCCCGCCGGGACCCGACTCGGGAGACTCCGAAACCGAGGCCGAGGCCGGGGCCGGGGCCGGAGCCGTCCGCGCCGGCACAGGCACCAACACAGAGCCGGACGGCACCGGCACCGGCACCGGCACCGCAGCCGGCCACTTCGGCAGCCTCCTCCGAGAGCTGCGCACCCGTGCCGAGCTCACCCAGGAGGAGCTGTCGCACCGCTCGGGCGTGAGCGTCCGGGCGCTCACGGACATGGAGCGGTCCCGTACCCGCGGCCCGCAGCGCCGGACCGTACGCGCCCTGGCCGACGCCCTCCGCCTGGACGCGGCGGACTCGGCAGCCCTCGAAGCGGCGGCCCGCCCCGGCCGCACCCGCCCCCGAGCCACCCTCACTCCCCCACCCCCGCCCTCACCCCCGTCCCCGTCCCCGACCCCGACCCCATTCCCGGTCAGCTCCGCCCCGGAGCCCACTCCCCCGCCGGAAGGCACTTCACCGCCCCCGCCCGTCGCCTCCTCCCTCCCTCCCCTCCCCTCCCACCGGCCCCTCCCGCCCCTCAATCCCCTCGCCCTCCCCCGCGACCTCGGGGACTTCACCGCCCGCCGTCCCGCGCTCGACGCGCTGCGCGCGCTCGCCGAAGGCATCGATCCGGCGCGACCGCCGGTCAGCGTGGTGACGGGACAGCCCGGGCTCGGCAAGACCGCCTTCGCCGTGCACGCCGCGCACGAGCTCGCCCCGTACTTCCCCGACGGCCGGTACGTCCTCGACCTGCGCGGCATGGACCCCGAGCCGGTGGCGCCCCGGGAGGCCCTGGCCAGGCTCCTGCGCGCCCTCGGTCCGACCGGAACGCAACTGCCGCCCGAAACGGAGGAACGGGCCGGGCTGCTGCGCTCGGTGCTGGCGGAGCGGCGGGTCCTGCTGCTGCTCGACAACGCCGCGGACGAGGAGCAGGTACGGCCGCTGCTGCCGGGCACGGGGCGCTCCCTCACCCTGGTCACCAGCCGGCAGGCGTTGGCCGGGCTGCCCGCCGTGCACCGGACGGAGCTGCCGCCGCTGCGCCGGGAGGAAGCGGTGGAACTGCTGGTGCGGATCCTGGGGCCGGAGCGGGTCGCGGCCGAGGCGCAGGCGGCCCGGGATCTGGCCGAGCTGTGCGGGTACCTGCCGCTCGCGGTCCGGATCGCCGGTCAGCGGCTGGCGGCGCGCCCCGGCGAGCGGCTGGGGAAGCTCGCGGCCCGGTTGGCGGCCGAGGAGGAGCGTCTCGACGGGCTACGGGCGGGCGGGCTGGAGGTGCGGGCGGCGTTCGCCCTGTCGTACGGGCGTCTGGAGCCGGAGGTGCGGCGGGTGTTCCGGCGGGCCGCGCTGGCCTCGGGGCCGGGGTTCGGTCCGGAGACGGTGGGGCTGCTGGCCGGGGTGTCCACCGGGGCGGCCCGCGCGGCGGCCGAGGAGTTGGCGGACGCCGGGCTGTTCCAGCCCGAGCCGGCCGCGGAGCGGTACCGGTTCCACGACCTGTTGCGGCTGTTCGCCGGGGAGCGGTCGCGTGCGGAGGACACGGAGGCGGAGCGGTCGGCGGCCCTGGACCGGACGGCCGCGTGGCTGCTGGGCCGGGCCACCGCGGCCGCGCTCCGCTTCGACGCCGCCCGGCACGCGGAGGGGACGGACACCGATCCCGATCCGGCGACGGCGCCCGCGGACCGGCCCGCGGCGCGGGTCTGGCTGGAGTCGGAGCGCGACCAGTGGCTGGCCGCTCTGCGCCGGGCCGCGGCGACGGGCAGGCACCGGCAGGTCGTCGACGCGGCGCAGGCCATGCACTGGTTCTCGGACCTGGCCCAGCACTGGGAGGAGTGGGCGGAGGTGTTCCGGCTGTCGGTCGGGGCGGCCCGCGCGCTGGGCAGCCGCCGGGAGGAGGCCGTCCACCTGAACTACCTGGCCTGGGCGCACAGCATGTGCCTGTACGACTATCCGGGGGCGGTCGCCGTGGCCGACGAGGCGCTGGCGGTGGCGCGCGAGCTGGGTGACGGCCTCCAGACCGGATGGGCGCTGGGCTACGGGGCGGGGGCGCTGCACCGGTTGGGGCGTACGGAGGAGTCGGTGGCGCGGTTCCGGGAGGCGGCGGCGCGGTTCGGTGCGGAGCCTTCGGCGGAGGCCAGGCTGGCCGAGCTGACCGTCCTCATCGCGATGGGGCAGAACCTGCGCCTGTACGGCCGGGCGGAGGAGGCCCTGGCGACGCACCGGCGGGTGGCGGCGGTCTGTCGGGCGGGGATCCCGGGGCAGCAGCCCGATATCGCGGGCATGTACCTGGCGAGTGCCCGGCACCAGATCGGGAACGACCTGGCCGCGCTGGGTCGTACGGAGGAGGCGGAGACGGTGCTGCGGCTGTCGGTGGAGTACTTCGAGGAGGCGCGGATGCCCGCCTGGTGCGAACCGGCCCGTCTGGACCTCGGGCTCGTCCTGCGCGCGCTGGGCCGGGAGGCGGAGGCACTGGAGGCCCTGTCCACCGCCCACGCCTCGCTCACGGCCCTCAACAGCCCGCGCCGCACGGAGGCCGCGGCCGCCCTGGGGGTACGGGGCCGGGCATGAGGGGCCGGGCGTGAGGGGGCGCCGGGCCGGCGGGGCGGCATGATGTCCTCGTGACGAACAGCCCAGACCCGCACCCCACCCGGATTCCGGGCTACGAGGGCGGCCCCCTCACGCACCGGCCCGAGCTGCTGGAGGAGCCGCTGTTCTGGCTGGGGCACCTCGCCTCGTGCGTCCACGGCGAGGAGGACGCGGAGCTGCTGTTCGGCGCGGACTACGACGCGGCCGACGAGTTCCAAGGGGAGCTGTGGGAGAAGGCCGAGTGGCCCGCCTTCACCCTTCCCCTGCCGGCCGGTCACCGCCTCCACGTCGTCTACCGCACCTTCGAGGACGACGCCGGCGTCGACTACCTCCTGCACCATCCCGACTGGGACCGCGCCGAGCTCCTGGCCTGCGACGACGGACACTTCAGAGGTCCGGCCCTGTCCTGGTCCGAGCTCGTCGGGGCCGCCGACGGCGCCCTCCCCGGCGGCAGCACCACCGACGCCCACGCCCGCCTGCTGCTCCTCCTCCCCGCCTTCGGCGACGACGAGGTGCCCGAGGACGCCCCGGACCGCCTGGCGGAAGCCCTGCGCGCCCTGACCGGGGTGGAGGACCCGCAGGCGCTGGCCGTCGTCCTCCTGGAAGGCCAGGGAGCCCCCGGCCCGGTCCACTGGACGACGACCCCGCAGGGCCCCAAGGTCAACAACGGCGACCACTCCCCCCGCAACCCCACCCATCCCGCCGCCCTCTCCCCCACATCCCAATCCCGGGTGACGACCGCCCTGACCCCCGAACCCTGACCCGCTCCCGCCGGAGGCAGTGTCCGTGTCCTCGCCCTCGGCACGGGCAGGGGCACGGGCAGGGGCACGGGCACGGGTGGAACGCGGGTGCGGGGCGGAATTCGGGTGCGGGTGGGGTGGGGGGCGTGTCAGGATCCGCGCGGTGAAGCGTGAAGAGATCTCGTACCTCGCCCATGTCCGCCACCCGATCGCCGCGCCCCTCTCGGACGGATCCGTCCGGGAACTGTTGGAGCGGGCCCTCCCCATCACCGCCACCTCGCCGGACGTCGGTCCGGACGGCGCCCGGACCCCGGGCAGCCCGCGCGTGCTCGACCTGGCGTGCGGTCGGGCCGAGTGGCTGCTGCGGGCGCTGAGCCTGCGCCCGGACGTGCGGGCCGAGGGCGTGGACACGGCGGAACCCGGGCTGGGGTACGCCCGCGAGGCCGCGGAGCGGCTCGGGGTCGGGGACCGGCTGCTGCTGCACCGGCAGGACGCGGCGCTGTTCACCGGCCCGCACCTCTTCGACCTGGTGCTGTGCGTGGGATCCGGTCACGCCTTCGGCGGGCTGCTCCCCGCCCTCGCCGCCGCCCGCCGCCACCTCGCGCCGGGCGGTCTGGTCCTGATCGGCGAGGGCTACTGGGAGCGGGAGCCCTCCCCCGCGGCCACCGACCTCCTCGGCGAGCTCCACGACCTGGCGGCCACGACCGAGCAGGTCGTCTCGGACGGCTGGGCCCCGGTGGCGGCCCACACCAGCAGCCGCGCCGAGCTCGACGCCTACGAATGGTCCTGGACCGGTTCCCTCGCCGACTGGGCCCTCGACCACCCCGAACACCCCGATGCTCCCGCGCTCCTGGACACGGCGGCCGAGCACCGCCGCGACTGGCTGGGCACGTACCGCGAGTCCTTCGGCTTCGTGACCTACCTGCTGCGCGCGCTGCCCCGACGGGACTGACCCGCCCGGGCACGACGACCGGGCCCGACGCCCGCGCCCGCTTCGCCCGGCCCGACGCCCCCGCCACTTCCCCACCGTTTCCGATCGGAGGGCCGGGGTAGCCGCGCAGCAACGACCCGATGGCCCTTGCCCGAAGGAGGCAACTCACATGGGTGGCATAGGTGGTTGCATCGCACTGATCGTGGTGGGGGCGATCCTCACCTTCGCGAGCGACTGGAAGATGGAGAGCGTGAACCTGGACGCGGTCGGCCTCATCATGATGGCCGCGGGCCTCATCGGCCTCGGCGTCTACGCGAGCGTGCTCCGCCGTCGTCGCGCGGCCGCCCTGCCGGTCGTCGACGAAACCCGACACGGCCGGATCTGATCACCCGGCACCGCCGGATTCGATCCCGCCCCGGGCCGGGCGACGATGCCCGCGCCCGTGCTCGTCCCCGCCGCGACACCGGGCGGGTAGCGCGACTTCCCCCCAGGAAGCGGAGCATGCCGGGGCCGCCCTCGCGGCACCCGGCATGCCCGTATGCCCTTATCCCGTATGCCCGTATGCCCGTATCCCGGACGCCCGCGTCCCGGATGCCCCTGTCCCCGCGCCCCGTAGGCCCTTCTGCCGGTGCGCCCGCGCTCAAGGACGAGCGGCGAAGGGCACAGGCCCGGGGAACGAACGAGAACGACGAGGAACCCGAGGAACGAGGAACCCGGACGAGCCCCGAGGCCCCGGGCAACCCACCAGAGGAACCGCGAGGAAACCCACTCCATGATCAACAGTCTGCTGCGCCTGCTCATCGTCTTCGGCGGCGCGACCCTGCTCACACTGGCCCTCGGGCGGCTCACCGAGCTGCTCCTGAACCGGGCGTCGTCCCGGCATCCGGAAACGCCCCTGTGGGGGCTGCTGCACCGCTGTCGTCCCTCCCTCCAGGTCCTGTTCCTGGCGATCCTGTTGCGCGCCACGTACCGGCAGCTGACCTGGCCGGAGTTCCGTGACCACGCCACGGCCGTCTCGGTGGTCGGGCGGGGCCTGACGCTGCTGGTGATCGGGGCGAGCGCCTGGTGCGTGATCCGGGTGTCGAGAGCCGTGGTCGAGTCCTCGTACGCCCGCTACGCCAACGGCGGTCGGGGCGGGCGGCGCGATCCCTCCCGGCTCCGACGCCTGCGGACGCAGGTCACGCTGATCATGCGGATCGTGACGGCGGTCGTCATCGTGATCGCCGCGGCGGCGATGCTGCTGACCTTCCCGGCCCTGCGGACCGTCGGCACCTCTCTGCTGGCCTCGGCGGGCATCATCGGCATCGTCGCGGGTGTGGCGGCGCAGTCCACCCTCGGCAACCTGTTCGCGGGGTTCCAGATCGCCTTCGGTGACCTGGTGAGGATCGGCGACACCGTGGTGGTGGACGGGGAGTGGGGCACCGTCGAGGAGGTCACCCTGACCTTCCTCACGGTCCGGACCTGGGACGAACGCCGCATCACCATGCCCGTCTCCTACTTCACGGGCCGCCCGTTCGAGAACTGGTCCCGCGGCGGGATCCAGATGACCGGCACCGTCTTCCTCCACTGCCACCACACCGTCCCCGTCGAGGCGATGCGTGCCCGGCTCAAGCAGATCCTGGACGACTGCCCGGCCTGGGACCGGCGGGCCTGGGACCTCGCCGTCACCGACACCACGCCGAGCACCGTGGTCGTACGGGCCATCGTCACGGCCAAGGACCCGGACGACCTGTGGACCCTGCGCTGCGCGGTCCGCGAGCGACTGGTCACGTGGCTGGCCGAACAGCACCCCGACGCGCTGCCCCGCATCACGGCTGCCGTCGTCCCGTCGGCGTCGGCGGGCGAGGAGGACTGAGCCGAGCGCCCTCCGTTAGATATGGGGCCCCGCCCCGAGGGGCGGGGCCCCGGACCACGGGCCCACTCCTCCGGGCCCACGGGGCTCGCCCCGGCCCCCGGGAACGGGAGAAGGGGCGGGGAGAGGAACAGCCCCTCAGGGCCACGCCTCTTCCCCACCCCGCCCCTCCCGGGGCCCCTGTCAGGGCCCGTCTCAGGCGGTGACCCGGTGCGGGACCAACACCGCCCGCCGCTCCTCCTCGGTCAGCCCGCCCCACACCCCGTACGGCTCCTGGACCCGGAGCGCGTGCCGCAGGCACTGGGCGCGGACGGGGCAGGCGGCGCAGACCTTCTTGGCCGCGTGGTCGCGGGCGCTGCGGTCCTCGCCGCGTTCGCCTTCGGGGTGGAAGAACCGGCCCGGTCCCACCTCCCGGCAGGCCGCCCGCAGTTGCCACTGCCACTCGTGTTCCGCCCGGCCGGGAAGCCTCGACAGGTCGGCCATGGGGGTACCCCTCCTCGTACTCGCTCTCCGCCGCGCGTCCACCGGGCCGTGCGGGTCGGCGGTGTGCGGGCCGTGCGTGAGGCATGGCGCGGACGGGGCTCGGGCGGTGCGTGGACCGCCGTGCCCCTACATTCCGCACTTCCGCACTCCCACACGCCCCGCGTCCCCCGCGTCTCCGCGAGTCCGCGTCTCCACGTGTGCGCCGGCGCGGCCGCCGCGAGGGGCGGTCCGCCGGAGGTGGCGCGCGTCCGTTCCGTCGTCCGGGTTCATCCGGTGACACGGGCGCGCCTGCTCAGGATCCGGGGACCGAAACCCGGTACGGCGGAGGAAACGGAACAACACGGAGGCGGCGAGCACTCGTTGGGCTGTCCGCCGCCCGAGGATCCGCCCGACGGCGAAAGATCCAGGCGACAGCGGAGGACCCGCTACGCGCCCGAGGGACCGGGAGTAACGGAGGGGCCGGACGTACCCGAGGGGCCGGAAGCGCCCGAGGGAGCGGCCGGCTCTCCGGTGGTCATGTCGAACCCCGGCAGGGTCGGGACCTCGGGGAGCGGCATGGGGGTCGCGAGGTAGGCGAGGAGCCCGGCGATCTCTCGGTCCGCTTCCGCCGGGTGCCGGAAGCGGGCACCGGGGGCGATCTCGTAGCGGTTGCGGCGGCCGTCGCGGACGCGCGTCAGGTACCCGCCCGCCTGGAGGTCCGTCACGATCGTCTGCACGGTGCGTTCCGTGAGATCGCAGAGCGTGGCCAGATCGCGCAGCCGGACGCCCGGGTCGCGCGCGATGGCGACCAGGACCCGTGCGTGATTGGTCAGGAAAGTCCAGTTCGTACGGCGGGTACCCGCGTGCTCAGTCTCCACGGATCCATTCTGGCCGGAGAACCGCGAAAGACAAATCCAGAATCGAATTTCCGGTATTACTTGACGTGTGTCACTCGGACGGGCATGGTTCTCACCATGCGGAGCCGCGTTTCCGCACCCACCAGCTTTCGAACAACGCGCCGCAAGCATCCGTGCCCAAGGAGCGAAGACGATGACTTCGACCGCCCTGACCGACCTGCCGACCGATCGTGCCCAGCCCACCGCGCTGGTCCGACCGCGTCCGGCAGCCGACCAGGACCCGTCCCTGCCCGCGTACCCGTACCCGAGCGAGCCGACGCGTCCGGCGTCCCTCTCGGACCCCCTCGGGTTCCCCGGCGTGCCCGCACCCCGGAGCATGGCCCGGCGACTGGGCCTGCCGGAGGTCGCCTGCCCCCGCGAGCTGTCCGCCCGCGAGGCCCGTGAGATCAGCCAGGTCTTCTTCGACCGGCTCCACGCGCTGGAAGAGGGCACCCGCGAGTACCAGTACGTACGCAACGCCCTGATCGAGATGAACATCTCGCTGGTCCACTACGCGGTGCGCCCCTTCCGCGCCCGCCCCGGGGGCCCCGAGAAGGAGGACCTGATCCAGGTCGGCACGGTCGGCCTGATCAAGGCCATCGACCGGTACGACCCGGACCGCAACACCCGCTTCACCACGCTCGCCCTCCCCTACATCACGGGCGAGATCAAGCGGCACTTCCGTGACACCTCCTGGGCGGTCCGCGTCCCGCGACGCCTCCAGGAACTGCGCACCGACCTCGCCAAGGCCACCGAGGAGCTGTCCTCCCTCCTCGACCACGCCCCCAGCCCCGCCGAGCTGGCCGCCCACCTGGGCATCGAGGAGGAAGAGGTCCGCGAGGGCCTGGTCGCCGCGAACGGCTACACGGCCCGCTCCCTGGACACCCCGCCGGACGCCGGGGCCTCCGGTCCCGCCGCCTCGGCGGTCTCGGCGGCCTCGCCCACCCTCGCGGACGTCATGGGCGCCGAGGACCCGGCCATGGAGACGGTGGAGGACCTCCAGACCCTGGCCCCGCTGCTGGCCGGACTGGACGAGCGGCGCACCCGCATCCTCCAGCTCCGCTTCGGCGAGGAGATGACCCAGGCGCAGATCGGCCGCGAGGTCGGCCTGTCGCAGATGCAGGTCTCCCGAATCCTCTCGGGCACCCTGGAAGAGCTGCGCGAGCGCTACTTCGCCACGGACTGAGGCCCCGCCGGCGCACGCTTCGGCACCACGTGCCGGCCGTCGACTCACCACCGGTGCCCGACTGCCGATGACCGCCCCGCTCCCCCGCCCGGCCCTCAAGGGCCTGCGGTCGGGGGCGGGGGCGGGGGCAGTTCCAGCGTGGCCACCGCACCCCGGGCCCTCCCGGGGCATTGCCCTCCCTCCGCTCCCTCGGCTCCCTGCGGCCCTCCGACCTCCTCCGGCGACCGCGACGCATCCCGTCCCCGCGACCCGTCCGGTTCCGCCTCGCCGAAGGTCAGACGGGCGCCGATCACCCGGGCCTGGCCCAGCGCGATCGTGAGCCCCAGGCCGTGTCCGTGTCCCCGCTCGGCCGCTCCCGTACGGAACCGCTGCGGCCCCGCCGCCAACAGCTCCGCCGGATAACCCGGCCCGTGGTCACGGACCCGGATCCGGGCACCGGTACCGCCACCAGCACCAGCACCAGCACCAGCAGCGGTGTCGGCGCCGGCGGGCTTCCCCGCGCCCCCGGCTTCCTCCTCCACCGTGACCTCCACCGGCGGACGACCATGCCGCTGGGCGTTGACCAGCAGGTTCGTGAGGATCCGGTCCAGGCGCCGCGGATCGGTATCGGCCACGGGGCGCCCGACGACGGTGACCCGCACGCCCTCCACCCCGGCCCGGCGCACGCAGTCCTCGACCAGGTCTCCCAAGGGCACCGGTCGGGTCTCGCTGCGCTCGGCGCCCGCGTCCAGCCGGGAGATCTCCAGCAGGTCGTCCACCAGTCCGCGCAGCACCCGCACCCGGTCCCGCACCAGATCCGTGGCCTCACTCTCGGGCAGCACGGAGGCCGCGCTCACCAGTGCCGTCAGCGGCGTGCGCAGCTCATGGGCCACATCGGCGGTGAAGCGCTGCTCACTGCGGAGCCGGTCCCGGAGCGCGTCGGCCATGTGATCCACGGCCGCGGAGATCTCGCTGATCTCGTCATGGCCGCGGCCGCCCGTACGGGCCTCCAGATCGCCGCCCCGGATCGCCCGGGCCGTACCCGCGACCCGGCGCAGGCGGCGCAGCACCAGTTCGGCGCCCAGCAGGGTGAGCGGTACGACCACGGCGAGCGTGGCCAGGGCCGCGTACCGCATGTGCCGGTCCAGGGCCTGTCGGGCGAAGAAGTCTCCGAGCATGGAGTTCCGGACCGCGACGGGTGTGCCGTCCACCCGCGCCGCAGCCCACATGAACGGCCCCTGCGCCGGACGCCGGGTGTCGTACCAGGTCACGGGCCCGTCACCGGATCCGAGGAGCTCCAGCAACTCCTCGGGGAGCTCCTGGCCGGTCAGGTACGCAGGCTCCCGGGACGGGGGCTCAGAGGACGGGGGCTGGAGGGACGGGGACTCCCGGGTCGGGGACTCCCGAATCGGGGACTGCGGCCGCATCGCCGGCTCCTCGCCCCGGAACTCCCGCTCCGCAGCGGCCAGTTCCTCCAGGGCCGCGGCTCTTCCGACGCCCATCGAGCGGTCCTCGGTCGTCCGGTGCACGAGCAGGCCCATCCCGAGGGCCATCGCGCAGGCCGCCGCCGCGACCCCCGCCGCGATCTTCCACCGCAGGGACCGGGGATCGACCAGTCGCAGCCACGCCCGCCCGGCGGCAGGCGCACCGGACGCGCGCCCGTCATCCCCAGGAGTGCCGAACTCGCCTCCGCGCTCGCCCGCGCCCTCACCCATTCCTTCGCCCTTGTCCTTGCCCTTGTCCTTGCCCTTGCCCTTGTCCTTGCCCTTGCCCTTGCCGGTGCCTTTGCCTTTTCCCTCGCCCTCGCCCGCCACGTCAGCGCCGGAACCGGTAGCCGAAGCCGCGCACGGTCTCGATGTGGTCCGCGCCGATCTTCTTGCGCAGTCGCTGCACGGTCAGGTCCACGACTCGGCTGTCGCCGTCCCAGCCGTAGTCCCAGACCTTCCGCAGCAGGTTCTGCCGGTCCAGGGCGATTCCGGGTTCCGCGACGAACTCCAGGAGCAGCCGCAGCTCGGTCGGGGTGAGCGCGACCGGCTCGCCGCCGCTGCGGACCTCCAGCCCGAGGGTGTCCACGGTCAGATCCCGGAAGACGAGCGTCCTCCCGCTCCCGTCCGCGCCGCCCGTTCCGCCGCCACCCGTTCCGCCGCCGCCCGCGCCGCCCCGGCCGTCCGTCCCGGAAGACCCGGGCCGCGCGGTGAACACGGCCCGCCGCAGGAGGGTACGGATCCTGGCGACGAGCACGTTGGTCTCCACCGGCTTGACCACGTAGTCGTCCGCGCCGGCCTCCAATCCGGCGACCACGTCCAGCGCGTCACCGCGCGCCGACATCATCAACACCGGCACCTGACTGCTTTCACGGA
Organism: Streptomyces sp. NPDC097619; assembly: GCF_040302735.1. Classification (NCBI taxonomy): domain Bacteria; kingdom Bacillati; phylum Actinomycetota; class Actinomycetes; order Kitasatosporales; family Streptomycetaceae; genus Streptomyces; species Streptomyces sp. NPDC097619. The sequence continues at coordinate 106,335 of NZ_JBEOSD010000001.1, forward strand.
CTCGGTGGCACAGCCCGATGCCGTCCAGGTGGGGCAGCATCACGTCCAGGATCAACAGGTCGTACGGCCGCCCTGCCGTGCCGGTGCCCGAGTCCGGGCCGGGCTGCGGGGGCTGCCCGGCCGCCCGGAACGCCTCCAGTCCCGAGAGCCCGTCCGGGGCGGACTCCACCTCGTACCCGTACCTCTCCAGGGCCATCCCCACCGAACGTCGGATCGCCTCGTCGTCCTCCACGAGGAGGATGCGGACGGGGGCGGGTGCTGTATCAGTCATCTGCTTCGCCTGGATTCGGGGACTACGGGGTGTGGGACCTGCGGGGTACGGGTGGGTACGGGTGAGGACGGGGCCGCGGTGCCGTACGGAACCGACCGTACCGGGCGGCCCGATCACAGCCGCAGGGACGCGGCCACCGGCAGGTGGTCGCTGCCGGTGCGCGGCAGGGTCCAGGCGGAGGCGGGCTCGACGCCCCGGACGAGGACCTGGTCGATCCGGACCAGGGGGAAGGCCGCGGGCCAGGTGAAGCCGAAGCCGTCACCGGCCTCGTCCTGCGCCGAGCGGAACCGGTCGGTCAGCGGGGCGAGGGCGGAGTCGCCGGTGGCCCCGTTGAAGTCGCCGAGGAGGAGGACACGGGGCAGGGGTTCGGCCCGTACGGCCTCGGCGAGCCTGGCGGCGGACTCGTTGCGGCGCTCCACGAGGAATCCTGCGCCGGGGCTGACCCGTACGGAAGCCAAGTGGGCCACGTAGACGGCGAGTTCGCCCTGCGGGGTGTCCGCGGTGGCGCGCAGGGCCCGGGTCCACGGCATGATCTCCACCGGCCTGACCTCCCGCAGCGGGTACTTGCTCCAGATCCCGACCGTGCCCTCCACCGCGTGGTACGGGTACGAGCCCGCGAGCGCCCGCTCGTACACGGGAGCCGTACGGGGGCCGAGCTCCTCCAGCGCGAGGACGTGGGCACCGGAGGCGGCGAGGGCGCGGGCCGTGCCGGTGGGGTCGGGATTGGCGTCGTGGACGTTGTGGCTGACCACGGTGAGGTCGCCTCCGCCGCCCGTCCGATCGCCGAGGACCGTGCCCCCGAACAGCGAACACCACACGAGGGTGGGGACCAGGGCCGCCACCGCCGCGACCGGTGCCCGCCGCACCGCCGCGAGCAGCAGCACCGCCGGAACCCCGAGCCCCAGCCACGGCACCACGGTCTGCAGGAGGCTCCCGAGGTGTCCGAACCCGTTCGGGACGAGATCGGGCACGAGCATCAACAGGGCGAGCAGGAAGGCCACGACCGCGAGGATCCACCCGCGGCGGCCACGGAACCGCCAGGCGCGACGGAGAGGACCCGTGGAGGGCTCGCCCGAGGCGATCTCCCGCGTCGGATGCGCAGGAGGCGTCGGAGATGCCGGTGGTGCGGGAGGCGGCGTCGGGAGCGCGGGCGCCGTCATGAACGGCCTCCGATCAGGTGCGCCGTCGGCCGCACGGCACCGGGAAGGGCACGAGGGGCAAGGGCGCGAGGGGCAAGGGCAGAGGCGGTGCGCGGGGCGAGGGGAGCGGGCCCCAAGGCGGAACCGGAACCAGAACCGGAACCAGAACCAGAACCGGAGCGGGAGGGGGAAGTCGGGGCCAGTGCCGTGGGAAGTTCGCGCTGCAGGGCGTCGATGAGCGCCCCCGTGCGCCGGAAGACCGCTTCGAGGCCCTCCATGGGCGTCGTGCGGGCCCGTTGACCGAGCACCACCCCGATCACCAAACGCTTGGCGGCTCCCGCGCCGTTACCACCACCCTCGCCGCCTCCGCCGCCGTCCGCACCACTGCCCTGTGCACTACTGCCACCCGACTCACCCGATCCATCGGTCCTGCCGGCCCCACCCGCCTCATCGGTCTCGGCGGCCCACATCAGGTTGCCGCCCGCCGGGGTGCTGGAGCCGGTCTTCAGTCCGAGCACCCCCGGTTTGTCGAGCAGCCGGTTCGTGTTGACCACGGGCCCCGGTACGCCCGGTACCTCCGTGCTGCGCAGCCCGGCCACCTTCCGCAGCACCGGCTCCTTGAGGGCCGCGCGGGCCAGCTTGACCTGGTCCTCGGCCGTGCTGACGGTGTCGGTCTCGATGCCGCTGGCGCCCGTGTACCGGGTCCGGGTCATGCCGAGTTCCTCGGCGGCCCGGTTCATCTTGCGGGTGAACGCCTCCTCACTGCCGGCGTCCCAACGGGCCAACAGCCGGGCGATGTTGTTGCCCGAGGGCAGCAGGAGCAGTTCCAGCAGCTGCCGCTGGGTGAGCCGCTGGCCCTCACGCACGGGTGCGGTGGACTCGGAACGCGACAGCGCCTCGTTCGCGGCGGCCGCGTCCACGGTGATCTCCGGGCCCGGCCGGCCGTCGGGGAGCGGGTGCGAGGCGAGGACCACGTAGGCGGTCATCACCTTCGCCACGCTGGCGATCGGCACCGGCCGGTTCCCGCCCCGGCTGCCGAGACTGCCGATGCCCTCCACCTCGATGCTGGTCTGGCCCTCGTCGGGCCAGGGCAGGTGGAGCCGCTCCGCGAGCTCGGACCGCGCGGCGGCGGACAGCCCGCCCCCGGTCCCGCTCTCTGCGCCGCCGCTCCCGTCCCCGTTCCGGCTCCCCGCGAGGGCGGCCCAACCGCCGACCCCGGTGACCAGCAGCCCGACGGCCACGACGGCCGCGAACCCGGCCCGCCCCCGGACCCAGGCCGGGTACGAGCCCAGCCCCGCCACCCCGCGCCCGACCGCCCCGCCCTGCGGCGAGAGCCCGCCCCACCCCGCGCTGCCGCCCTGGGACGTTCCCCTTCGCGGCGCTTCTCCCCGCGAAACCTCTCGCGGCGACGCTTCCCCCTTCCGCGAGGACTCTCCCCGCGGCGTTCCTTCCTCGTTCCGCCCGTTCACCGACGCCACCTCCCGCAGCAGACCGACGTACGCGGGGTTCCGCGTACGTCGTCCACCCTCGGCGGGGCTCGCATCCGGCCGTTCATGGCCGTGCATCCCCCGCCGCGCGGATTCGTGTCGACCACGTATCAGCGGTGCGCGCGGAGGGCGGGTACGAGCAGGTCAGCCGGGGATGACGATGATGTCGGGCCGCGGCACACCACCGCCCCCGACGCCGTCGAGGCCCCCGGCACCCTCCCCGTCCCCCTCGTCCGGTGCCTCGGCCCCGAGGTCCTTGAGGACGCTCCGCGCCTCCTGCCGGATCTCCTCCCACAGGGGGTCGGTGTCGAGGGCTTCGGCCGTCCACACGTCGTCGTCACCGTCCTCCGCGAGGCGGAAGAAGAGGGCGTCGATCCGCGCGAGTCCTTCGAGGACCACGGGGTCGATCAGGTCGGCCTCGGCCAGTTGCGGGGCCATGATGGCGGCGTCGTCGAAGTTGAGGGCGATCTCGTCGTAGTGCACCCCGTACCGTGCCACCCACTCGGCCTGCGGGGCTGCGTGCGTGGCCAGCAGGCCCACCGCCGCGACGAGCTGACGGCGCAGTCCGGGCCCGTTCTCTATGTCCATGACGGGATCATGCCGGCCCGACCACCCACCGTGCCCGCCCACCTCCCCACCCCCCACCGAACCTCCGCACCCGCCCGCTCCGCCCGTCCCGCCGCTCGAACCGCCTCCGCCGCTCGCACCACTCCGGCCGCTCCCCTACTCCTCCGGTCGCTCCCTCGGGACCGGCCGCAGAGTGGGCCAGCGGGGGAGCATGCGGCCGCGCAGGGCCGTGCAGAGGAGTCCCAGCTCGCCGAGTGCCTCGTGTCCGACCGTCATCCGACCGACGACACCGAGCCGGTGGAGGAGTCGCTCCCGGGCGCTCGCGGTGCCCCAGGTCCAGTCCCGCCGCGGGATCCGGGCCAGGTGGTCCGTCCCGTCCCGGTGGGCCCGCTGGACCAACGCGTCCCCGCGCACGAGCCATCCCGCACACGCGTCGACGAGCGCGCCCTCGGCCGGGCCGGAGGGGGCTTCGGAGCCCGAGGAGCCCGAGGAGCCCGCGGAGCCTTCGGAGCCGGAGGAGCCTCCCGGGGCGGAAGCGCCGAAGGGGACTCCGGCGCCGGTCAGGGTGCGCCACTCCTCGCGGTAGGCGCGCTCCGCCCGCTCCAGCAGGGCCTCCGGCGCCGAAGTGACGCACCAGCAGGTCGGAAAGCCGATGCGCAGGTACGCGAGCTCCATGAGGCCGCTGCCCAGGCATGCCTGCTCGAAGTCGACGAAGCGGATCCCGGCACTGGTGTGCAGGTCGTTCCCGGGGCAGGGGTCCCCGTGGAGCAGCGCGTGCCCGGGAGCCCGGCCCAGCCGCTCCACCAGGCCCTCCAGTTCGCCCCTCACCCCAGGCGGGACGGGCACCCCCAGAGCCTCGGCCAACCCGAGGAAGGAGGCGATGTCGGCGGCGGTGGGCCCCCGCCACCGCGGCAGCGTTCCGGCGTCCTCCGGGCCGGCGGCGGAGTGCAGGCGGGCCAGGGCCGTCGCGTAGTCGACGATCCAGTCGCCCGCCGGGCGCCGGTGCTCCAGGTACTCCAGCAGCAGGACCCGCTCACCCGGATCCACGGCCAGCAGCCCGGGCACGACGGGACTCGCGGCGCGCGAGCCGATCCGCAGAGCGGCCACCTCCCGGGCGTACCGCTCGTCGGCGTCGGTCCCGCCGACCAGTTGCTTCACCACGACCGTGGGCCGCTCCCCCGGCAACTCGACGCGCCACACCCGCGAGCGGGGACTGCTCTCCAGCAGCCTCGACCGCCCGGGCGCCCCCCACTCGGCCCGCAACGCCTCCCCGAACGGCACCCGCAACCCGCTCACTCCACTCCCCCGCTCATCCTGGCCCCACTCTTCCCTCGCCGACGATGACCCCAGCCCCAGCCTCAGTCCCAGCCCCAACCTCAGTCCCAGCCCCAGCCCCAGCCCCAGCCCCAACCCCTCACCGCAGGTCGAGTCGCATCAGGACCCGGGGGTGACCCGCCAGCACGGAGGTCGTATCGGCGGCATGGACGAACCCGGCCCGTTCGAAGTTCTTGCGGATGCCCGCGTAGGCCATCGTCAGGTCGACCTTGGCGTCCCCGCTGTCCAACGGGTACGCCTCGACCACCGGGGCTCCTTGAGAGCGGGCGAACTCCACCGCGCCCGTGATCAGCGGGTGCGTGATGCCCTGCCCTCGGTGGCCGGGCCGGACCCGCACGCACCACAGCGCCCATACCGGCAGGTCGTCCAGCAAGGGGATCTTCCGGCTGCGGGCGAAGGAGGTCTCCGTGCGCGGGGCCACCGCCGCCCAGCCGACCGGCTCGTCCCCCTCGTACGCCAGGACTCCCGGCGGCGGATCGCCCTTGCACAGTTCGGCCACGAACTCGCCGCGCTCGGGACCGCGGAGTTCGTTGTTGAGCTTGGACGGGATCCGGTAGCTGAGGCACCAGCAGACGTTCGCCGTCGGCGACTTGGGCCCGATCACGGCGCGCACGTCCTCGAAGACGGTCGCGGGGCGCACTTCGATGGTCACGTGCCCACCCTGCCACGATCTCCGCCACCCCGACCTCCTCCCGGCCCTCGGCCGCCCCTCCGTCACCGGATCTCCCCAACCGGACATCCGCAGGACAGCGCCCGGGCACCGAGGCGGACTCCCGGCCCTGCGCCCCGCCACCACGGCCACGCGTAGGGACCGGAACCGCAGGTCACGCGGAGGGGACGAGGCCGCGGGAGAGCCGGAGAGGGCCGAGGCCGAGGGACCGCCGGAGGCCAAACCACCCCCGCAACCGAATTCCTCGCACGCCCTCCCCGCACCCATCGCTTCCGGCCATCCTGGCCTCCGCTCCGCCCCCGGAACCGGGCCCCGACCGAGAACGATCAGTGGCCGTTCCGGCCCCGACAGCCCGACGAGGAAGGCCAGTTCCGGCTGCTCCGGGTTCCCGACGGGTGTCTACTCGCTGCTTCCGGTTCTCCTCCCACCCACCGCTCCGCCCCGTCCCCGCAGCCTGCGGGCGGGTCTCCTCGCCATGCCCGGCACCACTCCTGCCCGGAGCCGCGAGGACCCACCGACGGACGGCCCGGAGGACGGGCGGCGGACCGGACCCACCCCACCGCCTCGCCGCCCCGGCGGAGAAGCACGGACACCACCCGAACCCCGAGTGGAAGGAACACCCGTGTCACAGCAGCGAGCCGAACAGTCCCCACCCCCGACAGACCCCACCGACCCCACCGCGCCAGGCTCCACACCCGCAGCCACACCCGCAGCCAGCTCCACCTCCGCCTCCGCCTCCGCCTCCACGGGGGCACCCATCCCGGCCCCCGGCGCCCCACCCCACCCCTCGGCCCCCGCACCCGATCCGAGCGCCATCCCCACTCCAGCCGAACTGCCGCCTCCGCCACCCGAGTTCACGTACACCTGGGGTCAGCACAGCACCGCGATGGAGCAGCTGTCGCTGCTGCGGATGGCGCGGCGGGTGCCCGCCGCCCTGGCGCACACCGCCCGCCTGGCCTGGGCCGTCAACCGCGCCGCCTTCCTGGTCCTCGTCACCGCACAGGTGCTCGGCGGGGTGTGCACGGCCGGCGCGCTGGCAGCCGTGGCCCGCGCGATGGGCCCGCTGCTCGCCACGGGCACCGTGGAACAGCGCGTCTCCTCGGCCGCCTGGCCCCTCGCCCTCGCGGCGACCATGACGGCGGTGGGGACGGTGGCCTCGATCGTCGCGGGCAGCGCGGCGCGCCGGCTGAACCCGGGCATGTCCACGATCGCCGACCTGGCCATGGTCGACGCCCACATGGACGTGGAGCTGGCCGCCTACGACGCACCGGACTTCACGGAGCGCTCGGAGGCGGCGGAGATCGGTTCGGCGCGCTCGGGCATGCTGCTCCAGGACGCCCTCGGCTTCACGAGCGGGCTGATCGACATGGTGGCGGTGGCGTCCGTGCTGTCGGTGGTGCACCCGGTCCTCCTGCCGCTGCTCCTGCTGTCCGTACTGCCGCGCGGCATCGGTTCGGTGCTGGCGGCCCGCCTCGACTACCGCCTCCACAACGCCACCATGGCCTCTCGGAACATCCGCCACATGATGCGCTGGCACCTCACCACCCCCAAGCTCGCGGACGAGCTGCGCGGCAACGGCATGCGGCCGTACGCGCACCACTGGTACGCCGCCGTGTGCGCGCGGATCGACGCCCGGATGGTCGGCTCCGCGCCCCGCTACCTGACCGTGTACCTGACGGCCGCCGTCATCTCGGGCCTCCTGACCGTCACGACCTGGCTGGCCCTCGCGGGGCTGGTCATGGGCGGGTACATGGCCCTCGGGGCAGCGGGTACGGCCATCATCGCCATGCGCACCTCGACGGCGGCCCTCTCCCAACTGGTCGTGTACGGGGCGGCCATGTTCCAGCACGCGCTGTACCTCGGCGACTACACGGCCTTCGTCGCCGAGGCCGCCGAACGCTCCGGCCCCCGCGGCCCCCAGCGGCTCGACGCACCCGCCGAGATCCGCTTCGAGGGAGCGACGTACACCTACCCGGGCAAGGACACCCCGGCGCTCGGCCCGGTGGACCTGACCCTGCGCCGCGGCGAGGTCATCGCCTTGATCGGCGAGAACGGGGCGGGCAAGTCCACCCTCATCCGCCTGCTCACCTCCCTCACCGCCCCGACCTCCGGCACGGTCTCCTGGGACGGCGTCCCGACGGCCGAGTCCGATCAGCGTTCGGCCTGGGAGCACGTCGGGCTGGTCACGCAGTCCTACGGGCACTGGCCGTTCTCCGCCCGCGAGAACATCACCCTCGGCCGCCCCGATCCGCGCGGTGAGGAAGCCGTGTGGGAGGCCTTGGGCGCCGTCGGCATGAAGGAGACCGTCGAAGGCTTCCCGAACGGCCTCGACACCCTCCTGGCCCGCTCCCTTTGGGGCGGCCACGAGCCCTCCGGCGGCCAGTGGCAACGCCTCGCCTGCGGCCGCGCCTTCCACCGGAAGCCGGGCCTCCTGGTGATGGACGAGCCCACCTCCGCGATGGATCCGCGCGGCGAGCACATGGTCTTCTCCGGGCTCCGCGACACCAAGGACGACCGCATCACCATGATCGTCACCCATCGCATGGAGAACTGCCGCCTGGCCGACCGCATCATCGTCCTGGACCGGGGCCGCATCAAGGAACAGGGCTCGTACGAGGACCTGGCCCACCGCCCCGACGGCACCTTCGCCGAACTCCTCCGCCTCTCCGCCGACCGCTGACCACCGACTGCCGGCCGTGGGGTCCGCCCCTCTCGGGAGCGGCCCCACCGGCACCCCGCGGCGCCCCTCCCGAGGGGTGCCGCGGGCTCCCGACCGTTGCCATCCCGCCCCACCTGGGAGAGAGTCCGTGATCATGACACCATCGCCCACGTCACCCGGCTCTCCCAGCCCCGCCGACCCCGCCCCCGCACCCGTCGCACCCACCTCGCCCGCGTACTTCTGCTACCACCGCGACCGCCCCGGCTCCCTCCCGCTGCGCCGCGCCCTGCTGGAGGAGCACTGGTCGTACATGGACCAGTACGAGAAGGAACTGATCGCCCGCGGCCCGACCTTCGCCGCCGACGGGACACCCAGCGGCAGCGTGCACATCGCCTCGCTCCCGGACGCAGCAGCGGCCCGCGCCTTCGCCTTCGAGGAGCCGGGCCAGCAGGCGGGCGTCTACCGGGACGTCCTCCTGCACCGCTGGCGCGACCTGCTGGGCCGCACCATGTGGGAGTTCCCCGGCGGCCTCACCGGCGAGGACCGCTACCTGGTGCTCGGCCTCGCCCCCGCCGTGGGCCCCTCCGCGATCCCCGACGGCCCGCCGCCCGCCCTGCGGGAGGACCTGCTCGCCTACGGGCCCCTGCTCTCGGACGACGCGACGGCCTGGCTCGGCACGGTCGCCCTGGTCAGAGCCCCCGACGCGGCCGCGGCAGGACGCGTCCTGCCCGTGGAACGCTACGCCGCCGTCGAGATCCACCCCTGGGAATGCGGCGGCCGCCGCTGAGCCCCCTTGTGGTCGCGTGCGGTCGCCGCGCGGGGGTCAGGGCCGCCGCTCGGCGCTCTGGCCCCGAACACCCGCCCGACCGACCGCCCTCCCCCGCCCGATCCCACCCCCACCCACACCCCCGATGCCGGCTCCCCCGACGCCGGCTCCCCTCCCCTCCCCTCCCCTCAAATCCGTTGTGGACCGACCGTGCCACCCCCTACCGTCGGACCCGATGGACATCCACTTCCGCAAGCTGCCGGACCAGCGGCACGAGATACTGGTACGGGCCCGCAAGGGCCCCGAGGTCCGGCTGACCGCGCAGCCCACCGGCCCCACGATGCCGCACGACCTGGTGCACGCGGTCGTCGAGACGGCTCTCGGAATCGAGGACGGCTTCTGGGGCGCGACGGCCCGCGGAGCCACCTTCCAGGGCTTCGAACCGATCGAAACGGGTCGCCACCGCCGCTCCGGGCTCAAGGTGCTGCGCCGCGGCGGAGACGCCGTCCTCGCCGCCGAACTGTCCGTGAACTGGGCCTACCGCGCCTGGTGCGGACTCCCCACCGAAGGCCGTGGCGTCGGCCGGTCGCCCCTCACGGAGGAGGCCCTGGCCCGCACCACCGCACCCCTGGACGCGGCAGCCGCCCGCTGGACCGCCCTCCCGCCCGGCGGAACCCTCCTCTGGCGCTGGGGCACCGACCACTGATCCCTCCCCCTGCCCACTCCCAGTCCCTCCCCCTGCCCCCGGAGGACCGGCCGCCGACCGCGCCCGCCGTGCCATCCTGAGGAACATGGACATCGAGGACCTCAAACGGCTGCGCCGCGCCCGCGACGCCATGGACCGCGACTACGCCCAGCCCCTGGACGTGACGGCCCTGGCCGGGCTCGCCCTGATGTCCGCCGGGCACTTCTCCCGCAGCTTCCGCGCCGCCTACGGGGAGACCCCGTACAGCTACCTCATGACCCGCCGGGTCGAACGGGCCAAGGCCCTGCTCCGCCGCGGCGACCTCAGCGTCACGGAGGTCTGCTTCGAGGTCGGCTGTACGTCCCTGGGCTCCTTCAGCTCCCGCTTCACCGAGCTGGTCGGCGAGACGCCCAGCGCCTATCGGGCCCGGTCCCACGAAGCGGGTGCCGCCGTACCCGCCTGCGTGGCGAAGGTCCACACCCGCCCCAGCAAGAACACCGCCGTCACCCCCGCCACCGAGCTCGGCTAGCACCGAAGGCCGGACAGCCACCCCTCCTCCTCCTCCGCCTCGCTCCCCCCACCGATCGATCAGGATCGGAGAAGCGGAATCCGCCCGGGGCTCCTAGCGTCGTACACATGGACATCAACCTCTCCCAGTGCTTCATCGCCGTCGACGACCACGACAAGGCGCTCACCTTCTACCGCGACGCCCTCGGGCTGGAGGTGCGCAACGACGTCGGCTACGCGGGAATGCGGTGGGTCACCCTCGGCTCCCCCACCCAGCCCGACGTGGAGATCGTGCTCGAACCCCCGGTCGCCGACCCCCACGCCGACCCCGCCGACCGCCAGGCCGCGGCGGACCTCCTCGCCAAGGGCATGCTCCGCGGGGTGATCTTCCGGACCGACGACGTGGACGCCACCTTCGAGACGATCCGCGCGGCGGGCGGCGAAGTGCTCCAGGAGCCGGTGGACCAGCCCTACGGGGTCCGCGACTGCGCCTTCCGCGACCCCTCCGGCAACCAGATCCGCTTCTCCCGCCCCCGCACCCCCTGACCGACCCCACTCCCCCACCCGTGGGCCCACACACCCGTGGACCCGCCGACCCGTCCCCCCGAGCCCGGCAATTCCGTGGTCCCCGCCGCGTCGTTGGCGCAGGATGGACCCATGCGACGCCTGGTACTCCTCGACGCTCCGTCCAACCTGGGTCTGCGCCCGCCCGCTCCCGGCACCGTGCCCGGGGTGTACAAGCTGGCGGGCGCCCTGCGCGAGCAGGGGATCCTGCAACGCCTCGGGGCACGCGAGGGCGGAGTGGTCGTACCGCCCCGCTACGACCGCGGGGACTGGCGGGAGGGCGACGGCGTCTTCCACGCCGCTCCCCTCGCCGCCTACACCCGCACCCTCGCCGACCGCATCGAAGGGCACCTCAGGGACGGCGAGTTCCCGGTGGTCCTCGGCGGGGACTGCTCGATCCAGCTCGGCGCCTCCCTCGCGATGCGCCGGATCGGCCGCTACGGCCTCGCCGCGATCGACGGCTCCGCCGACTTCCGACACCCGGGGAACGAGCGGGTCAACGGGCCCGTCGGGGCCGCGGGCGGCGAGGAACTGGCCCTCGCCACCGGCCGCGGGCAGTCCGACCTCACCGACCTGGAGGGCCTCGGCCCCTACCTGCGCGAAGAGGACGTACGCCTCTTCGGCCTGCGGGACGGGGACGAGGACCTGCCCGAGCTGCGCACCGCGGGCATCTTCACCGCCACGGTGGGCGAGATCCGGAGCCGGGGGGCGGAGGCCCTGGCCCGTACCGCGCTCCACGACCCGCACCCGCACGCCACCGCCGGCTTCTGGGTGCACTTGGACGCGGACGTGCTCGACCCGAGCGTGATGCCCGCCGTCGACAGCCCCGACCCGGGCGGGCTGCTGCCCGACGAACTCGCCGAACTGCTGCGGGTCCTGCTCGGCTCACCCCGATGCGTGGGCCTCAACGTCACCATCTACGACCCCGACCTCGACCCGCGGGGCACCGCGGGCGCCCTCCTCGCCGATCTGGTCGTCAACGCCCTGACGGCTTGAGGAAGGAACCCAACGCCCGCCTGCGGAAGGCCCTCAACCGCACGAAGACGGAACGGTCCTCGGCACCGAAACCCCCGGCGCCGAGCCCGACCCCTCCGATGTCGTCACCCGACCCCGGGCCACCACCCGCACCACCGTCCCGAACACCCTCACCCGCTCCCCCGGCTCCGGCACCGGCTCCCGCTCCCCCTCCCGTGACCGCGTCGGCCGTCCACGCGTCCGGGCTGCTGTAGTGGTTGCGGTGGCCGGCCGCGAGAACGGTCCGCAGGACGGCCAGGTGTTCCGTGTCCGGGCGCAGGTCCAGCCCTTCCAGGAGGACCAGCGCGGGCTCCGGCTCCAGGTCCCCGTAGATGTCGTGGTAGCTGTGCAGCAGCGCGGCGAAGACAGCCGGATGCAGCGCGGGGACCTCCGCGGCGGCCCGGTAGGCGCGCTCCTTCACGGACCAGCGCACGGGGCCCGAGTTCTCCAACACCCGCTCCGCCCGGCGCAGCAGCGCCACCGGGGCGTCCGCGCACAGCAGCTCGGCGTCGTTGCCCAACACCTCGATGAAGGCACCGGCCGAGGTCGTCGGATCCTCGAACCAGTCCACCCACAGCGAGTAGGTGACGGCCTGACAGGCCTCCGGCGCCTCCAGCCGTCCCCGGTACGCCTCCCAGAACTCGGCGATGGGCACGCCGAACTCGGGGTCCCGCAGGGCGAATCCGATCGGAACGGTCACCCCGTAGGCGTCGAGGAGGTCCAGCAGGCCGAAGGCGAGCCGCAGCGACCCGGCGTCGTCGAGGCGCTCGTCGGCGAACACCTGGTCGGCCCAGGCGACGGCCACCTCGCTGGAGGTCAGTCGTCCGGGCGGAGAACCGCCGTCGGTCCACTCGTCCTCACCGACCTGCGTGACCCCCTCCTGCGCGAGCCACTGCCGGGCATCTTCCATGGCCTGCAAGTCCATTCCCGCAGCCTATGCCCCAGGCCGCACCCGCGCCTGCCCACCCCCTAATCAATGATGTGCCGGAGGTACGCCTCGGGGCGTTCCAGATAGCGCCGCCAGTGGTCGACGAGGGCGAGATCCTCCCACTTCGTGGGCCGGATGCCGTGCTCCCCCACCTCCAGAACGGCCGCGCCGGGCAGGGCCGCCAGGATCGGGGAGTGCGTGGCGCACACCACCTGGGCGCCCGTGGCGGCGAGTTGATCGAGCAGGCCGACCAGCCGGAGCGTGGAGGTGAAGGACAACGCGGCTTCCGGCTCGTCCAGCACGTACAGGCCGGGCTCCTGGAACATGGACTCGAAGACGGTGAGGAAGCCCTCGCCGTGACTCATCAGGTCGGTGCGCTCGCTCCAGTAGCCGTACGCGCCCTGCTTCTCCTCCATCATCTGCATGGCGCTCTCGGCCCGGAGGAAGAATCCGCGGCGCTTCTCCCGGGGCCCGGTGGCCATGCGCTGCCCGCGCGGGGTGTAGCCGAGCCGCAGGTACTCCCCCAGCACGCTGCGCTCCCGGTGGGAGGCGTAGCGGGATCCGGCCCGTCCGCCGTACGAGTCCACCCCGAAGGCTTCCGCCAGCGCCTCCGCGAGCGTGGACTTCCCGGAGCCGTTCTCGCCCACGAGAAAGGTGACCGGAGCACCGAGACCGATACCGGCTCCGAACAGCTCCTCGACACAGGGCACGGTCCACGGCCACCGAGAGAGCTGCTCCGGGCTGAGCATCTCCCGGTGGACGCGCATTCTCTCGACGATCACGGACGCTTCCTCCTCGGGTGCGGGACGGGGACCTTCGTCACCCTAAGCAACCCCACTGACATTCCGCCCTCCGGCGACATACCCCTGCGATTGACCTGACTCGTCAGTAGTTTCGGTCAAAACAAAAGAAGGCGGCAAATCGCCTGAAAAGCGACCGACAGAATGGGGTCTCAGAGCCCCTTTCGGAGGGGCCCCGGTGGGATTGGGTCACCCGGGGCACGATAGGCCGCTAGGCGGCCCTACAGCCGTTTTCGCCCCTCTCCAGCGGCTTCCGAGCACCCCATGACGCCCGAAACGCACCTGCCGACGCCCGAACCCCTCCCCCACCCCACGCAGAAGGGTCCGCTCCCCGATGAGGAACGGACCCTTGGTCGCCCGGGTTTCAAAACCCGGTTTTGAACTCCGTGCCGTCTACAACTGTTCCAGGAGGAGTTCCGCGAGCCGCTGACGGTACGAGTCGTCCGTCAACTCGCGCAGTCCGCGCACCAGATCCTCCGGTCCGTCCGCCGCTTCCAATACGGCACCGAGCAGGGGCAGGGAGTTGACCCCCGCCTCCTGGACCGCCGCGACGGGAGCCACCGGCGCCACCTGTTCCGGTACGACCACCGGTACGACTGCCGCTTCGGGCACGGGAGTCGCCTCGGGAACGGCTGCCGGAGCGGGAACCGATGCCGACGCAGGAGGCGTGACGGGAGACACCGCCGGAGCGGCCGGAGTCACGGTCGCCTCCCCCGCCGGAGCGGGGACAGCGGCCTGCGGCGCGGCCACCGGAGCCGACTCGACCACAGGGGCCGACTCGACCACCGGCGCGGGAGCCACGGCCGGAGCAGCCACCGGAGCGGGAGCGGCCACCGGAGCCGCCGCCACCGGAACAGCCGGAGCGGCCACCGGAGCCACCGGGGCCGGCTTCGGCTTGGGAAGCTGGGCCTGTCGCAACTGCTCCGCGAACTGAGCCAGTTGCTCCTCGTGGTCCGCCGTCCGGGCCGCCAGCTCCCGGGCCGCCTTCAGCTTGAACGTACCGGCGTCCACCCGGCGTTGGAGCTCAGGAGCCAGACGGAGCAGGGACAACCGGTGGGACACGTACATCTGCGACTTGCCGATGCGCTGCGCCACCTTCTCCTGGGACCCGTACTTCTCCACCAGCACCTGGAGGAAGGCGGCTTCCTTGCAGGGCTCGATGTCCTTGCGGTGGATGTTCTCGATGATGACGGCCTCGTCGAGGAGGCCCTTGCCGTCACCGAGATGGTCCTGGACCTTGATGTCGATCCGGGTCCAGCCGAGCTGTCGGGCCGCGGCGTGCCGCCGGTTGCCGTTGACGACCACCCAGTCCGCCGTACCGATGGTCTTGGCGTGGTGCGGCTTGAGCCGGAGGAACACCTCGCGGGAGACCACGGCCACGGGCTGGAGCTGACCGACCTCCTTCAGGGTGGTCATCAGCTCGTCGAACCCGGGGTCGTCGGGGCTGTACTCCCCCTCCCCCCGCGGGTTGTCGGGGTTGCCGACGAGGGTGTGCATCAGCGCCGAGTGCGGCGGGAGCTTCTTCTCGGGCTCCGCCCCGCCGGCCGTCGCAGCGGCAGCCTTCTCACCGATCAGACTGGCGAAGTTGGTGCGTTTGCTCATCGGCGCTTGGCTCCCGCTCCGATCTCGAGGGCCAGCTTGTAGAAGTCCTCACGGGCCTCCATGGCCACGCGGTTCTTCTTGTAGCGGGTGACGACCGTGCCCTCGACCGCGGCCCGTGCGTGCACCTTGTAGTGCCGGATCACGGTGTTGGCGAGGTTCCAGCCGCTGCCCTCGATGAAGGCGCGGGTGTCCTCCAGGTCGGCGATGCCGTCCCGGGGATCCCAGTTGTTGATGACCACCCAGTACGGCAGGCCGAGCGGCTTGACGACTTCCTCGATGGTGGTCTGGGTCGGGATGAAGCCGAGCGGTTCCGGCTCCACCGGGATGATCAGGTCGTCGGCGTTGGCCAGTACGGCGCGCATGGCGTCGGCCGCCGCGCTGTCGCCGAACGGGTCGCCCGCCTGCTGCACCTCGTCATCCGGCAGGTCCATCCAGCCGGGGGTGTCGATGAAGGCGTGCTTGACCTTGCGGGTCTTCTTGAGTTCGGGGAAGTAGGTCAGGTCCTTGCGCGACTTGGTCTGGATGAACGAGAAGGGAAGGTCGTTCCCCACCCGCTCGGACCACCAGGTGGCGGAGCCCTGGGGGTCGCTCGAGACGGCGACCACGTAGTCGGGCTCGCCCTGCGGCGCTTCGCCGAGGACCTCGGCCGCGACGGCGGCCACGTTCACGGTGAGGGTCGATTTGCCGACCCCACCCTTGCGGTTGATGACGGCAGTGATCCGTGCCATGGGTGTTTCTCCATCAGGTTCCGTGTGCTTCCCAGCCGTCCGGCCGGTACTGCGGACGGGGACAGCATTGCACGTCAACCCCCTCCTCAGGAATCTCACACCGCCGCAGAGCTCGGTACTTTCAAGGAAATCCCGGGCAGTTCGGGCAACAGAGGGGGAGTCAGATGCTCCGCTTTCAAAACCGGGTTTTGAAAACAGGCCCCCCAGCCACCCTCACACCCCGCCCGCGCGCCCCGCACCACGCCCTGTCAGAGCCCGTGGCTAGCCTGCACCCGTGACCGATCACCCTGAAGACCGCGCCTTCCCGGCCGCCCTGACCGCCATCGCCGCCGTCGAGTTCCCGTACGGCGAGGACGAGAGCAACATCGACTACGAACCCCACGACGCCTTCCTCTCCGCAGAGGACACCACCGACTGGATCCGCTCCTGGACCGGGAACGACGAACTCGACGGGGACCGGTTCAGGGTCTTCGGCCAGGACGGCACCGGAGGCTACGCCGCCTTCTGGATGGTCCGCGAGGGCCGTCCCGTGGAGGAACAGCCCGTTGTCTTCCTCGGCTCCGAGGGCGCCACGGGACCGGTCGCCCCCGACCTCGCCTCCTTCCTCTGGCTCCTCGCGGGCGGCCTCGGCCCGATGGAGGTCGTCGAGTACGGGGCTCACGAGAGCGAACCGAACCGCGAGCTGACCGCCCTCGCGGAACGCTTCGCGCCCCAGGCCCGCCGCTCGGCGATCGCCGTCCACGCAGCGGCGGTGACGGAGTTCCCCGACTTCGAGGACGTCATCCAGAAGCTCTGCCGCTGACCCCCGAGGGCTCGGATCTTCAAAACCCGGTTTTGAAACCGAGCCCTCGCGACCCTCCACGGACCCGCCGCCACCCCTGCCGGACCGCCCTCAAAGCCCCTCCTTCAAAACCGGGTTTTGAACCCGCACCCCGAAGACCCCTCAGCCGGCCGGCCCGACAGGCCCACGACGGCAGCCGAAAGGGGCGGGGGAGTGGCGGCACCCACCGTCAGAGCCGGCACACGGGGCACCCCGAGCGGGACGACCGCGCCCCGCCCGAGGCCACTGTCAGTGCCTCGTTCTACGGTCCGATCATGCGTCCCGCCACCATTGAAGAGTCCTGGACCCGCATCGAGAACTGGCTCTCCGAGCACGCTCCTCTCAGCCGTACTCGACTGCGCCCACCCGCTCGCCCCGAGGACATATCCGCCGCCGAGCAGACCCTCGGCCTCCGCTTCCACCCCGATCTCATCGCCTCCCTGCTCCGCCACGACGGAGTCGAGCAGGCCGACGGCACACCCGAGCTCTCCTACTTCGGTCCCCTCGCCCCACTCTCCGAGCTCGTCCAGACGACCCTCGCCACCCGAGGCACCGACCCCGAAGGCAGCCCCGAGAGCGATGGGGAAGACGAGGAAGAGAACGAAGAGGGGGACGAAGAGGAAGCGGCCTGGCATCCGCAGTGGGTGCTGATCACCCTCGGCATCGGCTGGCAGGCCACCGACGGCCTCTTCCTCTCCTGCCTCCCCGGCCCCCACCACGGCCAGATCGGGGAGTACGTCGACGAGGACTTCCCGGCCTTCACGGACTGGCCCTCCCTCGGCCACCTCCTGGCGGACTACGCGGAGGCCCTGGAACAGGGCCGTGCCTTCGAGCAACAGCTGCCCGTCACCGAGGACGGCGTCCTCCTCTGGAAGCCCGCCGACGCCGGGGGAGCGGGGGAGTAGGAGTCGACCTCCGAGCCCTCCTTCAAAACCCGGTTTTGAAATCGCCCCCCTGCGACACTCGCCCGAGCCTCGACCCAACGCGCCGGGGGCCCTCAGGAGCGCCCCCGTGGAGCGTGACCGCACGCCGCTCGGAGCCGTCGCCGGGCGCACCACAACCCCTCGCTTCAAAACCGGGTTTTGAAATCCACCCCCGCAGCGCCTCCCCGGAGGATGCCGATCCGGAAGCCTTGGCCTGATCTTGATCGTCGAAGGGGCAACTTCGCCCCGCCCCCAGCGGTCGAACCAAGCATGAAGTCCCCTGCGTTCCGACTGACCATCAGCGCCGTCCTGGCCGGCTTCACGGCCCTCGGCCCCCTGACACCCGCCACCCCGGCCACCGCCGCAGGCGTTGCCTTCGCATCCGCCGCCCCGGCGACGGCACGAAGGGCAGCCCCTCTCACGGTCCCCGGACTGCTCCTCGAACAGCCGGAGGGAACTCAGGAAGACTCCGACGGCAGCACTCCGAACCCCGGGGAAGGCTCGGAGCCCAACAGGACAGCCCTGTACCTCGGGGCCGCCACGGCCGTCGTGACGGCCCTCGGTACGGCCCACCTCGCCCTCACCCGGCGCCGCCGCACCCACGAAGCCGCGCCGCCCACCCCCTGAGCGCGGCCATTAGGCTGAGTCCGAGATGAGCACGGACCGAGCACGAGACGACGACACCGAGAGCATCTGCAGGGTCTGCGGATACGACGAAGAGGTCTTCTGGAAGGACGGCTGGCCCACCGAGGCCATCTGCCCCTGCTGCGGCAACGAGTCCGACATCGGCGACGCCAGCGTCATGGGCGTCCGCGGGTACCGCGGCTACTGGGTGGGCAACGGCGCCCCGTGGTGGGACCCCACGGAAGAGCGGGCGCAGAAGCAGCGCGGTTGGGACCTGCTCCGCCAGCTGGCCAAGATCCCGCCCGAGTGGCGCTGACCCCCACCCACCGCCCCCACCGCGCTTCGTACCCGCACGCGGAAAGGGGCGCCGCCCCGCGCCGATCGGTCTCGGCACGCGACAACGCCCCTCCAGGAGCCCTGCTTTCAAAACCCGGTTTTGAAACCGGGCCTTCCCACAGCCCAGTTCACCCTCGGACCGACTTCGCGTCGAGCCCGATTCGACCCCGGGTCGGCCGCGTGGTCCGCCCGCCGCTCAGCCTGTGCCGAGCTTCGCCTCCAGCTCGTCGAAGTCGGTCAGGAACCAGGTCTGGCGCCCCCGGTTGCACTCCCGGACGAAGTCCCGTAGGGCGGTGCTCTCCGCCACGTGCGCGGAGATGTCCCCGAGCACCACGAGCCCGACCCGGTAGTTCACGAACTTCTGGACGATGTCCCCCGCGATCCGGGTCCGGAGCCGGAAGAAGTCCTCGGCGAACCGGCCCGCGGGGATCACGGCCCAGGCGGCTCCGCCGTACATGGCGTTCCCCACGTAATCCATGGCATCGGATTCACCGCCGATGAGGGGGCCGTCCTCGGGCCAGATCATCACGGGTACGCCTTGGATCGTCTGCACGTCACTCATGCCTCCCGAGGCTAGCCCGCACTCCACCCACCGGTCGAAGGAATTCCGGCCGACGCCGCAACAGGGTCCCCGCCCTGCCCGCACCCAGCCGGTCGGCCGGCCACGGCCACCCCACCCGACGACGCCCTCACACGACGACGCCCCCGCATGGTGAGGGTCACCGTGCGGGGGCGTGCGCCGAGGTCCGGGAGTTCCAGGAGCCGATCCGGGAGCCGAGATCCCGGGCCGACGTGCCTAGCCCTCGGGGAGCGTTATTCCCAGCTCGCGCATGGCCGGGCTCGGGGGGCCCGCCGAGCGCTGCGTCTTGTGGCCGGTGACCTTCGGCGAGATCGTCCGCGGGTCGATCGCCTCCGAAGGCGAGCTGGAGGCGTAGCTGCCCTCGGGCTGCTGGTCCCGGTCGTGGGGGAGCAGCCAGAAGACGCGGCGCAGGAAGGTGCCGGAGGCGCGGGAGGCGCGGGCGCTCGACGCCAGGGTGGCGTAGCCGACCATGCGGCCGTCACGGTGGTAGGGCGGCCGGCCGCGGCGGTTCTGCAGCCGGTCCAGGCTCTGCCGTACGTAGTCGAGACCGTCGATCGACTCCAGCCACACGATCTCGGATTCGTGAGCGATCTGCTGGGGTTCGATAAGCGCGCTCACGTTCCCTCCTCCTCTATCGGGTCGGCGAGCAGGCCGATTCCCGGGTAGTACTTCCTCTGATTGGACGTGAGCATGCCCTTGGGACTGCTCATTCCCAGGGTTTCCCGGACGCGGGCGGCAAATGCACGCGAGGTCACGGGGTTGGCTCCTTCGTCGGCACACCACTGGCGGTATGCCTGGTACATCCGGGTCTGTTCGGCGCGCAGACCCATCTCCTGGACGCAGGCCTCGCTAATGAAGCGGCCCATGTGGTCCTCGGTCTCGGCGTACGCGGTGGTGGCGATGCGGACCTTGTCGGGACCGGTGAGGTCCTTCTCCCCGCCAAGGTAGCGCCGAGCACCCGCGATGAGCCAGGCCAGAATGCCCGGTCCCTCCTCGTTGACGAGGGCGTCGGCCAGATTGTCGACCTTCCGGCTGTCGGGTACGACGCGTTCGAACGGAATGAGCCGCATGCGACGCCAGAAGGCGAAGCCGCCGGTGCCGACCTCGGGGCGGTGGTTGCCGAGCAGCCACAGCTTGTGGGTCGGGTCGAAGCTGAAGAAGTCCTGGCGCATCCGCCGGGCCTTGATGCGGTCGCCACCGGTGAGGAGCTTGACGCGGGCCTCGTCGAAGCGGTCCCCGGGCTTGAGCTCGGAGCAGACGATGACGCGGCGGCCGTGGAGCTCGGCCAGGTCGGTGGGGTGGCCCTCGAAGGGCTTGGCCATGAGGAAGCCGGGGGGAGCGGCGTCGGCGTAGTCCCCGAGGAGCTTCACCATGACGTCCAGGAGGACGGACTTGCCGTTCTTGCCCATGCCGTAGAGGAAGGGCATGATCTGCGCGCCGACGTCGCCGGTGATGGAGTAGCCGAGGAGCAGGTGCAGGAAGCTGATGACCTGCTCGCCGTCGGCGTCCTCCCCGAAGGTGTCCTGGAGGAACATGTGCCAGCGGGGGGTGGGGATGTCCTCGGGCGCCACGGAGGTGGCGCGCGAGTGGTAATGCTTGCCCGGGTCGGGGGCGCTGACGATTCCGGTGCGCAGGTCGACGACTCCGCCGGGGGTGCACAGGGCGTACGGGTCGGCGTCGAGCTGGGTGGCGCTGAGGACCATGCCGGGTGCGGACTTGGCCTGCATCAGCATGGCCTTCATGCCCGAGGTGGAGAGGGCGCGGCGGCGGTGCTGGCGGAGGTTCGTCGTGGTGTACAGGCCCTCGGGGTCGTGTTCCGTGAGCTGTTCGGCCATTTCGCCGGCGGCCCACATGACGGTGTCGTCCTCGTCGAGCTCCCAGCGGTGTCCGATCCAGCGGTACCAGCCGAGCCCGGGGACGTGCCGGTACTCGCGCCCGTAGAGCCTCACGAACAGCTTGGCGTTGCCGCGGTCGGTGAGGCTGTCGGGCATGAGGCCGTTGGCTGCCTGGCGGGCGGGTGCGGGGGAGGAGGAGCGGGCGGGGGCGGGGACCGGCAGGAACTCCTGGGCTCCGTCGGCCGGTACGCCGTCTCCGTGCTCGTCCTGCTCCTGGTCCTCGTCGAAGAGTCCTTCGTCTTCGTACCCGTCGTATCCGTTGTGGGCGTTCTGCGCCTTTTGTGCCGTTTGGTTGGGGAACTCCAGCTGGACGGGCGCACCCTGGAGGATCTGGCGTGCCACGGCGACCGGGTCGAAGTCGCCGCTGCCGTTCGGCGGCGTCATGAACGGCCTCCGGCGTACAGGGGCTTCATCCGGCCCGCGTTCATGCCGCTCACGATGATCTGACGGGCACGGGCTTCCTGACCGGGGCGCGCGTGCTCGGCGGCGACGCGCAACGCCTCGGCGCCGGCCGCCTCCTCGATGTGTCCGGCGGCCACGAGACCGCCGACCGTATAAGCAGCCCGGTTCAACTTCTCGGAGAAACCGGTGCCGTGGCTCTGGGTCCCGCACGCCGCGACTTCCGCGAGCACGGTGGACAGCGCCGCCACAGCAGCCTTCTGCGGCCCCACAGGGCCCCTCTGACGCCCTCGGGGCGCACTGGGCCCTCCGGCGCCGACCGACCCCCCTGAAGCGCCCAGAGGGGCCTCCAGGGGCGTCAACGCCCCTACGCTCCGCCGAGAAGGCCGTCCGACGGGGCTCGTACCCGTCCCAACAGCCTTCGTCCGCCTGACCGCAGCACGAGGCTCGGCCTCGCCGCTCTCCATCAGGTGTCCCGTACGCACCAGTTCCCCCGCCAGCCACTCCGGTAGCTCCGCGGGCGTGCGACAAGTACCGAGCACCTCATAGGCCCCGGCCTTCGTCACCGTCCCCGGTGCCACCACATACCCTCCCACAGCTCGTACGTCCACCTGCCAGGCGAGTGCACGCGTCCGGCTCGAACCGGAGGAACACTGCCACTGTCGTCCCTCTCCGGCCCGGTACCAAAGGTGCAATCCGCCCGAAGGCGTCCGGACCCGCAGGGTGTCCTCGTCCCAGGCCGGGTCCTGCGCTCCGCGCAGCGCGGCCAGCACGCCGAGGGTGTGGTAGCCGCTGGCGAGTCCGGTCAGGTCGACGTAGTCACCGATCTCGATGCCGGGGAGGATGCGGTTCCGCGCGGGAACCTCACCACCATGGGCGTCGATGTCGATCACGACGAGACCCGCGGCTCCGGTCGCGACTCCGACACCGAGGTTCGGCTGGCCGCCCCACCACATGTCGATCCTCGCGGGATCGGTGGTGGCGGCGTGGAACCCGTGACACCAACGTCCGGCCGGGATGCAGGCGCATTCGGCCGGCTGGTGACTGTGGCCCTGGCAGAGCATGCAGTTCTTGGGCGGAGTCTTCTGTCCCGCCGCCAGGGGGTGCACCGGCCAACCCCGCTCGGCACACCACCGCGCGACGGTGCGGCTCTCGGGCATGTCGAATCCTGCGGCGCGGCGGTTCACGGGGCTTCCCGTATGTCAGCGACTGAGCCGGCCCTTCGGTCGCTGCACAAAAACTGCAGCTCAGGGGGCATGTGCGACTCCAACAGCGACCGAAGCGACTGAAACTCAACAATGGGGCAAGGACACACTAGCGGACGATCACCCATGGGGACGGGAGCGTGTCGGTGTGGCGTTCGGGTGACAACGACACGCTCTCCGGACCACCCGCCTCCGCACCGTCCACCCCGTCTCCCGGACCCCACCCACCGAACCTTCCTCAGGCTCCCTCGCCCCCTCCCGGGGCACCGCCCACCCCACGCTCCCCTTCAGCGACCGAACCGAGGGGGGCAGCGACTGAGGATTTTCAGTCGCTGCTTCGGTCGCTACCTCATCTTCCCAGCTCAGAGCCCATCCGGACCCTCAAAAAGCGACCGAAGCGACTGAAGGGTCCCATCTATGACACGCACACGCACACGCGAATGTCTTCATATGCAGGAACTTCGGTCGCTTCGGTCGCTATGCATCCATCAATACCCCTCTGACCTGCACAAACTCCGAGCGACTGAACCAGCGACTGAACCATTTGGGTCGCTCGCGGTTCAGTCGCTACGCCTCTGAGGTGCAGCGACGGGAGCGACTGAAGGAGTTCGCAGCGACTGAACCGTCAACCCCGAAGCGACCGACTCCCTCTCCCGTGCACACCCCCAGCGACGGAAGCGACCCAAGCGACCCAACCTCCGACACACCCCCAGAGCCCGAACCACCGGAAGCCCTCACGGCCACCACCCACCACCCACATCCGGCCACCACACCTCAGCCCACCACCCGTCCCCGCCGCTTGCAGGATCGTCTGAAGGTGGCCTTGCCAGGAGTGGCCTTGGATAGGGTGTCGTCGTTGCTCCCTCGGGAGCTCCCCGCTACCGGGGTTGATCCCAGTGCTTCCTCAGCTGCAGTTACTGAGAGCTCTTGTTCCCCACGCATGCGGGGTTGAGTTTCTGGCTGCCTTTCCGTAATCGAGTGTGTCACCAGGCCGCGTGTCGCAAATGGATCTTGGGTTGTGAATGATCAAGATTCATGGCGGGGGCCTCACGAACGAGCAGTGAGCTGTGCCGGTCCCAGCGGAACGCTGCCTGCTAGGGGAACCTGACTCGGTTCGAGTCGCTGGCAGAGGTGAATGGCGTCATATGTCTGCGACCTCAGCGCCGACTCCACGGTGCGCTCGCCCCCGCGGAGCCCCCGCAAGACTTGGCCCGGCCAGGCGAGTCCGCCGTCACCAGAGCTTTCACAGGAAGCCCTAACAGTGCATCTCCTGCTGTAAGCAGGTTACTAGATGGCGCCTCAAGGTCATGTTCTTCAACTGGCGTACGAGGCAAGGAAATTGCCCTACAGTCGGGGGCAGTCAGTCGTCGACAGAGACGACGACGGCCAACTCCTGTGTACCTCCGCTGCAACGGAGGAGGAGTCGGCCGTCAACCCTTGGAAGGGGAGCTTCATGTCTATCAGAAGATTGCGCATTGCACCTACCGCCTTACCAGGCGAGGTGCTTTTGTCCGGTATCGGCGTCATTGCATCGATCTCGTCTCTGAAGGGATCTGTGCCTGATGAGGTCCTGGGTGTTGCGCTTGTTCTCGTGCTTGTGCTCGTCGTGACCCTCTGTCCTGCATGGGGACGTCGAAGGCGTGCAAGCTGCTCGGCGGAGCCGTTCGCTTCCTCCAGGACCGGTTCATCATGTGATGGCCGCCGAGGCATCTGACCTCGCCTGATCCTGTGGCTGAGCGGGTGCGCAGAGTGTCCCTACCTGCGCACCCCGGCCGGTTCGCACGACGCCGTCGATCCGGGTGTGCATTCGTACCCGAGGGATAGGAGTAGGGATGTCCTCAGGGCCGATACCACCGGGGAATCAAGATGGGATAGAGAAGCTGTTGGGAAGGCTCTCGTCCGAGGCCCGGACCGCCTGGGCCAAGCACGATCGGAAGAGCGACAGCTTCATGCCGCTGTGGCGGCACATGGCCGACAGCCACGCTGTCGCGGGGATGTTGTGGGAGCACTGGGTCCCGTTGTCGGCGCGGAGGCTGGTCGCGGAGGTACTGCCCGGTGGGGCCGAGGACGCTGCGCTGCTCGTCGGGTTCCTTGCCGCCGTGCACGACTGCGGCAAGAGCACCGGCCCGTTCGCCTGCCAGGTACCGGAGCTCGCGGACCGGATGCGGGACCTCGGTCTGGAGATGCCGACCCGCAAGGAGTACGGGTCCGATCGACGGATGGCCCCTCACGGTCTCGCCGGGCAGTTGCTCCTCCAGGAATGGCTCAAGGAGCGCTACGGGTTCGACGCCCGCTCGGCCGGGCAGTTCGCCGTCGTTGTCGGGGGCCACCACGGGACACCGCCCGATTCCCAGCAGATCCACGACCTTCAACTACGACCGCGCCTGCTCCGCACCGAAGGTCCCAGCGCACCCCTGTGGCGGCAGGTCCAGCACGAACTCATCGACGGTTGTGCCGAACTCGCGGCTGTGACCGACAGGCTTCCGCATTGGGTGGGCGTCAGGCTCTCGCAGCCCGCGCAGGTGGTGCTGACCGGTGTCGTGATCATGGCCGACTGGCTGGCCAGCGCCTCCGAACTGTTCCCGTACGCACCCGAGTCGTGGCTGCCTACGGGTCCCTCGTCCGAACGTCGTCGTCTTCGGGCGGCCTGGGCGGGCGTCGACCTGCCGAATCGCTGGGAGCCGCGAAAGCCCGAAGGGTCACCGGAGGAGTTCTTCGCGGAGAGGTTCCCCACCCTGGTGCACAGCGGCATCCGCCCGGTCCAGGCCGAAGCGGTGAGGATGGCCCGCGGCTTGCCCGAGGGCGGGCTGCTGATGATCGAGGCACCGATGGGGGAGGGGAAGACCGAGGCGGCCCTCGCCGCAGCAGAGGTGCTCGCAGCAGGCACCGGCGCGGGCGGGATCCTGTTCGCGCTGCCCACCAGGGCGACGGCCGACGCCATGTTTCCCCGGTTGCTCGACTGGCTCGACCAGGTCCTCGACCCGTCCCTCGACGGGTCGCATTCCGTGACCCTCGCCCACGCCAAGGCCGCCCTCAACGACACCTGGTCAGGGTTCCTCGCCGAAGGACGCAGGGTCCTGGCCGCCGTGGACACCGACTGCGGGGAGGACTGCGAGGACATCAGGTCGACCCAGACCCCGGGCCCCCGGACGGTCCGCAATCCGACGGGGCTCCACGCCCACCAGTGGCTGCGGGGCCGGAAGAAGCAGCTCCTGTCTTCCTTCGCCGTGGGCACGGTGGACCAGGTGCTGTTCGCGGCACTGAAGACCCGCCACCTCGCACTCCGCCACCTCGCACTCGTCGGCAAGGTCGTCGTCATCGACGAGGTGCACGCCTACGACGCGTACATGAGCCGGTACCTGGAGCGGGTACTGGAGTGGCTCGCGGCCTACCGTGTTCCGGTCGTCCTGCTGTCCGCGACCCTCCCGGCCGACCGCCGCGAAGCCCTCGCGGCCGCGTACGCGGGGATCTCACCGGATGCCGTCCGTGGGCTGGTGAAGAACGCGGCCGCGTACCCCCTGATCACAGCGGCAGCGCCTGACGGAGCCATACGCACCGCACAGCCCGAGGCCGCATCCGGCCGGAACACCTCCGTCATCGTCGAACGACTCGATGACGACCTCGAACTACTCGCGGACCGACTCGAACGCGAACTCGCCGACGGAGGCTGTGCTCTCGTCATCCGCAACACCGTCGCCCGTGTCGTGGAAGCCGCGGAACTCCTCCGCGCCCGTTTCGGCGACGAGCACGTGACGGTCACCCACTCCCGCTTTCTCGCAGCCGACCGGGCGGCCAACGACGCGGACCTCCTGGACCGATTCGGTCCGGTGGGAACGCGGAGGCCAGGCCGGCACATCGTCGTCGCGAGCCAGGTGGTCGAGAGCTCCCTGGACGTCTCCTTCGACCTGATGGTCACGGACCTGGCCCCCGTCGACCTCATGCTGCAGCGCATGGGGCGTCTGCACCGGCACCCCCGGCCCTTGCCACACCGACTGCGGCAGGCCCGCTGCCTCGTGACCGGCACGGACTGGCAGGCCGCCCCTCCCACGCCCGTTTCCGGCACGAGCGCGGTGTATCCGGGCCGCTTCACCCTCCTCAGGGCCCTCGCCGTGCTCGTTCCGCACCTCGACGGACGACCTCTCCGACTGCCCACCGACATCAGCCCCCTGGTGCAGGCCGCATACGGATCCGACCCGGTCGGCCCGGACGACTGGGCCGAGGCGTTCGCGGCGGCCCAGGTGGAGCACAACAACCTGACCCGGATGAAGGAAGAGAAGGCGGAAGACTTCCTCCTCGGACCCGTACGGCGCCCGGGACGCCCCCTGTACGGGTGGCTCGAAGCCGACGCGGGGGACAGCGACGACAGTCCGGCGGGCCGTGCCCAGGTCCGTGACAGTGAGGAGACCATCGAGGTCCTCGTCGTCCAGCGGCAGGCCGACGGCACCCTCACCACCGTGCCCTGGCTCACCGACGGCCCCCCGGACCGGCACGGCGACAGGCGACCGCGGGCCCGCCTGCCCCTCTCTGAGGACTTCCCACCCGGGCGGTGGGCCGCCGAAGCCGTCGCCGCGAGCGCCCTGACCCTGCCCCGCATGTTCAGCACCCCGTGGATGGCCGATCGCACCATCGCTGACCTGGAGAGATTCCTCGTTCCGGCCTGGCAGGTGAAGGAATGCCCCTGGCTGGCCGGAGAGCTGTTCCTCGTTCTGGACCCCGACTGTCAGACCCGTCTGGCAGGGTTCGATCTGTACTACAGCAAGGCCGACGGTCTCCGTGTGGCTTCCCCCGGCATGCCCGCCCCCTGGGCGCGGCGTCGGGCCGACGCCGCACCGGAGGACCGGGGGAGGGAGAACGAGAACGGTGAAGACGGCAAGGGCGAGGCACTTACCGGGCCTGCCCACTCAGGTGGATCCGAGGAGGGGGCCGGCCACCCGGCCATTACTGACCACGGCCATGTGCGAGACGACGGCCCGCACAGCGGGACGGCCACGGTGACGGCGCGTCCGGCGGAGCCCGTCGCCGATCCGATCCTTCCCGCGGCGCAGCAGGAACCCTCGTCCTTCGACCTCGTCTCACGTCCCTGGATCCCCGTGCAACGTCACGACGGGACGGCCACCGAAGTTTCGCTCCGCGGCCTCTTCGCCGAGGCCGCCACGCTCCGCCGCACCGTGGGTGACGTGCCCACCCAGGACTTCGCCCTGCTACGCCTCCTCCTCGCGATCCTGTACGACGCGCTGGACGGGCCGCGGGAGATGGAGGACTGGGAAGACCTCTGGAACTCGCCCACGCCGTTCGACGCCGTGGAGCAGTACCTCGCGGAGCACCGCCCCGCCTTCGACCTCCTCCACCCCGAGCGGCCCTTCTACCAGGTCGCGGGCCTACGGACAGCGAAGGACGAGGTCTTCCCGCTTGGTCGGATCGTGGCCGACGTCCCGACCGGATCCCCGTTCTTCACCATGAGGCTCCGCGGAGCCGAGAACCTCTCCTACGCCGAAGCCGCCCGCTGGCTCGTGCACGCCCACGCCTACGACACCTCGGGTATCAAGTCGGCCATGGTGGGGGACGAAGGGCGGGCCAAGGCGGGCAAGGTCTACCCGCTCGGGGTGGGCTCCGTCGGGGGCCTGGGCGGCGTCTGTGCCGAGGGCGACAACCTTCGCGACACCCTGCTGCTCAATCTGATCCCGTTCGAAGAGGCCTACACCGATGCAGCACGGCGCGGGGCCGACCTGCCGGTATGGCGCCGAACCCCCCTCGGAGCCGGGCCCCGCGACGCAGGACCGCTCCCCGACGGATTGCGTGACCTGTACACGTGGCAATCGCGTCGGATCCGGCTCCACGCCAGGGACGGCGTCGTCACCGGGGTCGTCCTCGGGTACGGGGACCCCCTCGTCCTTCCGTCCCCCCACACTCTCGAACCGATGTCGGCCTGGCGCCGGAGTGCCGCCCTCGAAAAGAAGCAGGGGCGTGCCCCGGTGTACGGGTCGTCCCGCCACGATCCCAGCAGGGCCGCCTGGCGAGGGCTGGGCGCCCTGCTCCCCTCCCGGGCGCAGCCGGGTGAACAGGGTGGCAAAGCGGAGCCGCCGAATCGGATCCGCTCCGGCGTCTCCCGCTGGTTCACTCAGGTGGTGACGGAGACGGAGTTCCGGCCCGACAGGCTGGTCCGTCTGCGACTGACCGGCGTCTCGTACGGAACCCAGCAGTCCGTGATCGACGAGGTCATGGACGATGCGGTGGTCCTGCCCGTGATCACGTTGCACGCAGGCAATCCGGAGTACGGAGCGGTGGCGGTGGACGCCGTCTCCGACGCGGAACTGGCTGTCTCGGCGCTGGGACACCTGGCCGGGCACCTGGCCAGAGCCACCGGCTCGGAGTCGACCGGACCGGCGGACGAGGCGCGCGATCTCGGCTTCGGTGCCCTGGACGGTCCGTACCGGAGCTGGCTGCGCGGGCTGCTGGAACACGAGGGGACGGAAGCCGCACGGCAGGCGTGGAGGGACACCGTCCGCCGGACGGTCCTCCGGCTCGGCCGGCAGCTGATCGTGTCCGCCGGCCCGGCAGCGATCGAGGGCAGAACCGTCGAACTTCCCGGCCTGGGCGTCGTGCTGATGGACGCGGGCCGGGCGGAGCAGTGGTTCCTCGCCCGCCTGGAGAAGGTTCTCGGCCCGGTGGCCGCGGTCGGCACCGGGCGCGGGAACGGCTGACCTTCTTTCGGCCGCCTCTGCCTTCGCCACCCCGCAGAGCGCCCGACTTCCGGGCCGACACATGCTTCCGACGAACGTGGAGCGGACAGCATGTCCATCCGATGAGGAGAGAAGACCATGACCCTCGGCACGGCCTCCGGTCCGACCGGAGGGGCGGGTGCGCCGGCACACCGCGGACGCATCCCCCAGAGCTTCACCTTTCCCCGCCAAGTGACGATTCGGACCATCGCACGGCTCTACGCCGGGTACCGGGACGATGCCCCGGGCGCTGTCGCCTCCGTTGCGCGGCTTCGCCGCTCGGCGGGCGGTGACCCCTACACGGCGACCGAGAGTTGGGGAGCCGACCACCTGGAGGCGCTCCGCGACGCCCGCGAAGAGCGGCGGGTGGCAGAGGAACAGGAGGGTGCCGCGAACGGACGCGCCCGTGCTGCCGACAGTGCCGGCATGTACAGGTCCAGAGCCTGGCAGCGGTCGCGGGCTCAGGAGGAACGCGAGGATGTCGCGGTGCACCTGGCGCTCACGCTGTGGGCCCTGCACCAGCAGTCGATTCGCGATGAGGGCATGTGCCTTCCCGGCTGGCCGCTCGGTCGGGCGGTGCGGCGCCTCGCGCACGGGAGGACCGGCACGACCGATCTCCCGCCGTCCGCCGTCGCGGCGGAAGCAGCGGCCCCGTCCCCGGCACGGGTCGAGGAGGCACACGAAGTGCCTGCCCCGTCCGAAGAGCCCGTGGAGGAGGCCCGCAGGACGATCCGCAAGCGCTTCGTGCGGGTCGCGGCCTCCACGGACGTCGAGGTCCTCGCGGGTCGACTGCGCGAAGTGGTGCTCCTCCTCCGGGCGGCGCGGATTCCGTTGGACTACGGCCTGCTGGCCGATCAGCTGGTCATCTGGCAGGACGAGAACCGCAGGGATGAGGTCACGCGGGCCTGGGGCAAGGAGTTCCACCGGACCTACCGCCCGTACGTCCGGGATGCCGACGGGGAAGAGGAGGCCGCGCCGGACCCGGAGCGGTCGTCCCAGCAGATGCCCCTGGAGGCCGACCTCGACGTGTACGGGGCGGACTAGCCCGCTCCAGGACCGGGGCTCCAGGACCAGGGCTCCGGTTGGTCCTCCTCACGGGGCCACCCGGTCGAACGTCCGTATCGAAGCTCCGCACCATCGAAGCTCTGCAACGCCCGCAACGCCTCCCGACCCGCACGAACGACGACACGAAAGAACGGAACCGACGGTGACCACGCGCAACCCCCGCACCATCCTCGACATCCACGTCCTGCAGACGGTTCCGCCGAGCAATCTGAACCGCGACGACACCGGAAGCCCCAAGTCCGCTTTCTTCGGAGGGGTCCGACGGGCCAGGGTCTCCAGCCAGTCGTGGAAGCGGGCGACCCGGAGTGCCTTCGGTGAGATCCTGCCCGCCGAGGAGCTCGGGGTCCGCACCAAGAAAGTCGCCGAAGCATTGGCCGAGCGGATCCTGCTCCAGGACAAGTCGCTCGCGGAGTCCACTGCGGTCGCCCTCGCGGCGGAGGTGCTGAAGGCGGCCACCGGGTCCGCCATCGAGGCCCCGACACGGGGCCGTTCCAAGGCGGGTGAAGCCGACGCCGCTTCTGCGTCCCCCGTTTCCAAGTACCTGATGTTCCTCAGCGTGCGTCAACTCGACGCGTTGGCCGCCCTCGCCCTCGAAGGGAGCGGAGGTGGTGACCTCGCGGTACTGAAGGATCACCTCAAGGACAAGAACACCAAGGCGCGTGCCCGACAGGCCGTGGACACCCGTCACTCCGTGGACATCGCGCTGTTCGGCCGGATGGTCGCGGACTCCGCCGACCTCAACGTGGACGCCGCCACGCAGGTGGCGCACGCCCTCAGCGTGCACCGGGCCGACATCGAGTCCGACTACTTCACCGCCGTGGACGATCGGAACCGCGAAGACGAGTCCGGAGCCGGAATGATCGGCAGCATCGACTTCAACTCGGCGACCCTGTACCGGTACGCCTCCGTGGACGTCGATGCCCTCCAGCGCAACCTGGGCCTCGGTCTCCGTGAGGACGAGGAGCCCAGTACTCCGGCGGCGAGGGCGGCGGCGGCCTTCCTCCAGGCGTTCGTGACCTCGCTCCCCACCGGGAAGATCAACACCTTCGGCAACCACACCCTGCCCTCCGCGGTCATCGTGAAGGTCCGCGACCGTTGGCCGGTCAGCTTCGTGGGTGCCTTCGAGAAGCCAGTCGCCAAGGTGAGCGAAGGCGGGTTCCTCCAGGGCGCCTGCGAGGAACTTGCGGAGTTCGTGGAAGACCTGGAGCAGCAGTACGGGCTGACGTCGGGCGACCCCTGCTGGGTGGTCCGTGTCGGTGAGGACACCCGGGCGCTCGCCCCGCTCGGTACCAGGGTTCCCCTCGCCACCATGCTCACCCAGGTACAGGAGACCCTCGCTGCCCGGCTCGGAGGCCGGGCGTGACCGTCCTGCTGCTGAGGCTCGCGGGCCCGCTGCAGTCCTGGGGTTCGGCCGCGCGGTTCGCCCGCCGCAGCACCGAGAACGCGCCCACCAAGAGCGGCGTGCTGGGCCTCCTCGCCGCGGCCGAGGGGCGGCCGAGGGGAGCGGACCTCTCCGACCTCGCCGCCCTCCGCTTCGGTGTGCGCATCGACCAGCCCGGCAGCCGGCTACGCGACTTCCAGACCGCCCACCACGCCGATTCCGGCAAGGCCATGCCCCTGTCCGAGCGCTTCTACCTGACCGACGCCGTGTTCGTGGCCGCGGTCGAGGGGGACCGGGGCCTGATCATGAGGCTCGACCTGGCTCTCACACGGCCGTACTACCTGCCGTACCTGGGGCGCAGGTCCTGCCCGCCGTCCCGGCCGATCCGCATGGGTGACCCCATCGAGGACGCCACCCTCGAAGAGGCGCTGTCCTCCGCCGCCTGGCAGGCCTCGCCCTGGTACGTCCGGGAGCAGGATCGGGCAGCGCGGCGGACCGGGAGCCGGCGCGCACCGGAAGACCTGGACCTCATGATCGATTGCCTGCCGTCCGAGATCCCCCACCTGCAGTTCCGGGACCAGCCGCTCAGCTTTGCCCCGGAGCACCGTCAGTACGGACTCCGCGGCGTGCGCACCGAGCACGTCCCCGTACCCTCCACCGCGGCGGCGGCAGCGCCGGTGCCCGGGCACGACCCCACCGCAGGACTCCGTCCGGCCCCGCCCGCCGCCCGGACGCGGTCCGCCGAAGACCCCCACGGGAACCGCTGATGTACCTGACCCGCTTGCCACTCAACTCCGCCCGGGCCGATGCGAGAAGGCTCCTCGGCTCACCTCACCGCATGCACGGGGCCGTGTGCATGTCCTTCCCCGAGGCCCCCGCTCGGGACGGGCAGGGACCACGCGTGCTGTGGCGCACCGATGTGAACGCCGCCGGCCGCACCGACTTGTTCATCGTCAGCCCCACCCGACCCGACCTCACCCACCTCGTGGAACAGGCCGGCTGGCCCACGCTGGAAGAGCCCGGCTGGACCACCTTCGCGTACGGGGAATTCCTCGACGGGCTCGCCGAGGGTGACACCTGGGGCTTCCGGCTCACCGCGAACCCCGTCCACTACGTGCGCAAGGCCGACGACCCGAAGGGCGCGGAGACCAAGCGCACCGCTCATGTCACGCCGCGCCACCAGCTCGGATGGCTGTTGAAGAAGCAAGAACAGGCAGGCTTCGAGGTGGTGCGCAAGCCCGCCGAACGGCAGCACACCGAGTACGACGACGAATACCAGATCGTCCTGCACGACCGGACTCCACAGCAGTTCGGCAAGCGCAGCGAAGGCGGACCGCGGCGGCAGGTCAGCATCACCCGGGTCACGTACGACGGGCTGCTGCGCATCACGGACCTGCCCTCCTTCCGCCGGACCCTGACCCAGGGTCTGGGCAAGGCGAAGGCCTACGGATGCGGGCTGATGACCCTGGCTCCGGTGAGGTGACCCGTGAGCACGGTGGGCAAACGGCGGGCTTCCACCCCGAGCGAACTCAGTCGGGTGGGCGACCGCATCTCCTTCGTCTACCTGGAGCGGTGCACCGTCCACCGTTCCGACAACGCGATCACGGCCACGGATGCGGAGGGCGTCGTCCACATTCCGTCCGCGACCATCGGGGCACTGCTGCTCGGGCCGGGCACGAAGATCACCCATCAGGCGATGTCCGTCCTGGGGGACAGCGGAGCGGGTGTGGTGTGGGTCGGCGAGCAGGGCGTGCGCTACTACGCGGGCGGCCGGGCCCTGACCCGCTCCTCAGGGCTCGCGGAGGCACAGGCCGAAGCCTGGGCCGGCCGCAGAAGCCGCTTGGAGGTGGCCCGCGCGATGTACCGGCTGCGGTTCCCCGACGAGGACCCGTCCGGCTGCACGCGGCGGAAGCTCCTCCAGATGGAGGGCCAGAGACTCAAGGACTGCTACCGGAGCGAGTCGGTGCGCACCGGTGTGCCGTGGAAGCGGCGGGAGTACAACCGAAACGACTTCACGGCCGGCGACGCCCCGAACCAGGCGGTCACCGCCGCGGCGCAGTGCATGTACGGCATCACGCATGCCGTCGTCGCCGCGCTCGGGCTCTCGCCGGCTCTCGGATTCGTCCACTCGGGCAACGCACGTTCCTTCGTCATGGACGTGGCGGACTTCTACAAGACCGAGGTCGGCATTCCCGCCGCCTTCGACGCGGCGGTCGACGGAACGGAGGACATCGCCTCCCGGACCAGACGGGCCCTGCGCGACCGGATCAAGCGCACCCGCCTGCTGGATCGGTGTGTCGACGACATCAAATCCGTCCTCGGATACGACGGCACGCGGAACACCGGCGACGGCGGCGATGCCGGTGGTGGAAGTGATGGAAGCGACGTAGGCGACGTAGGCGAGGACCGGGTCACCTTGCAGTCCGACGGCGACGAGCACGTCGCCGGAGGCCGCAACCATGGGGACGAGCCCCTCTGGTGACCGTCATCGTCCTGGCCAACTGCCCGCCCGGCCTCCGGGGATTCCTCACGCGCTGGCTTCTGGAGATCTCACCGGGCGTCTTCCTCGGTGCTCCGAGCGCCCGCATCCGCGAGCAACTGTGGAACGAGGTCCGCCAGTACGCGGACCGGGGCCGGGCCCTCCTGGCCTACCAGTCCGACACCGAGCAAGGCTTCGCGTTCGAGACGTACGACCACGCCTGGCACCCCACCGACCACGAGGGCCTCACGCTGCTCCGACGACCCGGTACGACGTCCCCGTCCGCCCCGCCCCGGCCCCCCACCCCACCCACCCAGGGCTGGAGCAAGGCCGCGAAGCGGCGCCGCTTCGGGGGGAGGTAGAGGTGATTCGAGGGTTTCATCGCAACTATCCCGAAATGCCAGACTCTTGCAAAGTGGTCAGAACCAGCCCCTCCGCCTGACAAACCCGCAGGTCGCGCCCTCTGCTCCCCGCGCACGCGGGGATGGTCCCGTGTTCCGGTACTGCTGGTACCAGGCCGACGCCTGCTCCCCGCGCACGCGGGGATGGTCCCACCGGGGCCGGGAAGCCCGGAAAGGGCCCCCACTGCTCCCCGCGCACGCGGGGATGGTCCCAGGAACTCCTGGTACAAGTCGGTGACCTGGAGGACCAGGCCGTCCAGGCTGGAGGCGCCTGTACGGGTCGCCAGGACGGCCGTACCGGCCACCGCCAGCTCCATCCGGCCGGACCACAGCAGCAGCCCGAGCGCCCCGTACGTGGCGAGGGCGGCCAGGCCGGAACCGCCGTCCGCGACGAGGCCGGTACGGGCGGCTCGCCGGGCCACGCGGGTCTGCTCGCGTTCGCTGGTCTCGGCCATGCCTCGGAAGTGGTCGAGGAGGAACGGGCCGACGCCGTGTACGCGGACCTCCGCGGCGGCCTGTTGCTCGGTGAGGAGCTGGCCCAGGAGATGCCCGGCGCGCGCGTGTTGGAGGAAGGTGCGGAAGGAGACGTACCGCTGGCGGCTGATGACGAGGGCGCCCAGGCACTGGGGAGGACGAGGAGGGGGGAGGACGGTCAGTACGCCCGCCGCCGCGGCCAGCGAGATGAAGGAGTTGAGGACGTTGGTGCAGTAGCGGATCATCCGGCGGGCGGAGTCGGCGCCGTAGCGGGCGGCGTCGAGGAGGCGCTGGAACTCGTCGTCCCCGATGGCGGCGAGCTCCACGCGGTGGACGTGCCCCAGGTGCTGCTCGGTGGCGAGCCGCTGGACCTTCGGTTCCAGGGCGCCGGTCGCGGCCGTGCAGGCCGACGGGAGGAGCGAACCGGTGACAGTGGTCCCGGCCACGGCGGCCAGGGTGGGCAGCGCGGAAGTGAGCCGTTCGGTGGTCGGGTCGGGGGAGAGGAGGTGTGTCCAAGGACGGAGCTCACGGCGATGAGTCCGGCGGCCTGGACGGAACCCTGCTCGAGCTCGGCGCCGAGGACGGTTCGGAGGCGCCTGGCTCCGCCTTGGCCTGCCGGGCCAGGCTCAGGGCGGTGCCGACGAGTTCGGGCAGACCGAGGGCCATGCGCCACAGTCCGAGGCGGAGCCAGGCGCCCTCGTGTTGGTCCTAGCCGACGTCGTAGGCGAGGGGGCCGCCGAAGAGTAAGTGCCCAGAGGCGGAGGTGTCGGTCCGGGGGCGGTCCGTGGGGTGACCGGTGTCGTCGGGGTGGTCGGGTGAGTGCGTGTCGTCGGGTGCGGGGGCGTCCTGGGGTAGGGGAGGAGGGCGGGGTCTGTTCGAACGAGGGGCGTTTCCGGCGGGGCGCGGGTACGGGATTCATGGCGTCCTCCGAACGGGTCCTGGAGCAGCACTGGTGCTCCCAAACGCGCTCGGGAGGGTTCGCGTTACGGCCGAACGGGTGATTGTCCGGCCGGTAGGGCCGTACGCGTGTTCCTTGGCGGGCTCTCGGGCTTGGGGCGTGGGCCGGCGTCCGCCGAACTCGCTCGAACGGGGGCGGGTCGCCTGAGTGGGGGCTTGCCTGTCGCGGTCGGCGCCCGCGTGCCTGTGGTCAGCCGGGCAGGTCCTGGGCCGCGTAGTAGGCGGTGAGGGCGGCTTCCGCGCCGGAGCCGAGGGCCGTCATGACGCGTTGGTAGCGGGCGGAGCGGAGGTCGCCCGCGATGAGGACGCGGGAGTGTTGGGCGGCGGGTGGGCAGTGGCCGTCGTGATCCCGTACCAGGTCGCCGGGCGGTGCCACGGGCGCGTTCCCGAGGCTGAGGTGCACCGAGTCGGCGGTGAGGGGGTGCAGGTTGCCGTCGGAGTCGGTCCACTCGGCCGTGACCGGGTGGAGGCCGGGAGTCGTGGCGAAGCTCAGGTGGGTGACCGGGAGAAGGGTCACGCGAGGGTCGTTCCGCACCTCTTCGGTCTTGTAGGCGTCGGCCGCCGGGTGGGCCACCAACAGCCTTGTGCGCAGGTGCGGATGGGATCGGAGGAAGGTGCCGATGGGCCGGTCGCCGCCGAGAACCAGCAGGGTGCGGCCCTCGGCGGATCCGGGATCGGCCTCCCAGAGGGGTGACGGGAGGAGGTCATCGGGTGCGGAGATCCATGGCGCGTCGGCGGGCCGGAGAGGAGCCGTACCCGTGGCGACGATGACGTGGGGAGCCGTGAGCAGGGTCCCGTCGTCCAGGGCTACCGTCACGTGGTCCGCGTGGGTGCGGATGCCCTCGGCGCGCCGCCCGAGGAGGAGGCGGCAGAGCGGGGTGGCCGCCAGCTCGGCGGTGACGGCGGCGGCGAGGGCGGGGCCGCCGTGGTGCCCGCCGAGCACGTTGTCCAGCGCCGGGATCCGGTGGAGGTGGTGGCACGGCCGCTCGGGCTCCACGAGCACGGTCCGCATCCCGACGCTCGCCGCCATCCGCGCCGCCGCGCAGCCTGCGGGGCCGCCGCCGATGACGATGAGGTCGAGGGGAGGCGCCGGGGTCGGGACAGGGGTTGGGACAGGGGTCGTGCTGGGGGGCGGGACGGCGGCCGTGCCGGGGGATGGGGCAGCGGAGGCGGAGGGCGGGCGGAGGTCCGTGGGATCCGGTGTCATGAGCCCATCCAACAGGTCCGGCGCGACGGGCATCGGCAACGTGGACTCGTGCATCCGCCTACCCTGATGGGCGGGCGTGGCGAGGGAGTTGGGGATCGGAGTGGCGGACGGGTGAGCGAGGGGAACGGGATCGTCTGGGAGTCCGTGCGGTTCCGCGTGCCGTGCCAGGGGTGCGCCGGGACGGCCGAGGCCGTGGGCGGGCAGGGGCTGGTCTTCGGCCGGCTGGAGTGGAGCGAGGAGATCCGCTGCGGCGGGTGCGGCCGCCGGACGGTCACGTGCGGGCGCGGGGAGACACCGTCCTGGTTGCGGGAACGGCTCCTCGCGGAGGGAGAGCTGAGCCCGGCACGCTTGGTGCTGACGGGGGAGGGGGGTTCGGGGCGGTCGGTGGTCGCGATGAAGGTCTTCCGTGCCCGCCTGGGCCTCGACCTGGCCGGGGCACGAGCCCTCCTCGCGGAGATCGAGTCCGGCCACCACGAGGCGACCCTCCCGGAGGCAGCCGAACTGGCCGAGGCCCTGAGGGCGGTGGGAGTAGCGGCCCACGCGGTCCCCAGGGGGCAGACCGATTGCCCGATTTCGGGCTGTATCAGCTGAAAGTCTTGAATGTGGGATTCGATGAAACTGGTCAAGAACGAGCCTGGCGCCGTCTAAACTCCCAGCTCAACTCCTCTGCTCCCCGCGCACGCGGGGATGGTCCCAGGCAGGCGAGGAGGGACGTGACGGCGCCGAGCTGCTCCCCGCGCACGCGGGGATGGTCCCTCCACGCCGAGCTCGGCGCAATGATGCGGCGGCTGCTCCCCGCGCGTGCGGGGAACTTCGCGTATCGCTGCTCCCCGCGCACGCGGGGATGGTCCTCGTCAGGTAGGTGTCCCGGGGGCTGGGGTCCTCTGCTCCCCGCGCACGCGGGGATGGTCCCCGGATCGTGACCGACCGGGCGGAGTCCCGGCACTGCTCCCCGCGTGTGCAGAGATCCAGGCGGATGCGGCGGCTGCTCCCCGCGTATGCGGGGCCGGCTTCGTGCCCTCCGTTGCGGTCTCCCCTGAGGTCGCATTCCTGCGCGGCTCCGCTACCGCCTCGTGAGGTGGGTGAGGGTGATGCCGTTGGGGAAGGTGGTGCGTTCCGCTACGGCGAAGACCGTGGGGTCGAAGGTGCCGTCGAAGGCGGGGATGCCGGCGCCGGCGACCACCGGGTAGCTCTTCACGACGAGTTCGTCGAGGTCGGGGAGCAGGGCTCCGGCGAGCTTGCCGCCGCCGCAGAGCCAGATGTCGAGGGGGGAGTCCTCCGCCTTGAGCTCGCGGACGAGGGCGCGCGGGTCGCCGGGGACCACCGTGACGGCCGGGTCGGTGTCCGGCTTGAGCGTGCTGGAGACGACGTACTGGCGCAGGTGCGCGTACGGGCTGGTGATGCCGGCGTCCAGGGCCGGGCGGTAGGTGCCGAGGCCCATCACGACGGTGTCGAAGTGCCGGTTGGGGGCGTCCGCGAGGCCGGCGTGGGGGCGGGCGGGGGTGGGGACCGTGTCGGGGTAGATCGTGTTGGTCCAGCCGGAGTAGGCGGCGGCCTGTTGTTCGTCGCCCATCGGGAAGAAGTCGTACTCGCCGGAGGGGCCGGCGATGCGGCCGTCGAGGGTGATCGCGACGTAGTAGACGAGCTTGCGCACTCTTGGGGTCTCCCTGCGTAGTACTCTGACTGTAGTGGTGTGAACGTAGTACTACAGACGGAGTGGTGTCAATGGCGA
This sequence comes from Streptomyces sp. NPDC097619, assembly GCF_040302735.1. NCBI lineage: Bacteria > Bacillati > Actinomycetota > Actinomycetes > Kitasatosporales > Streptomycetaceae > Streptomyces > Streptomyces sp. NPDC097619. The sequence continues at coordinate 145,254 of NZ_JBEOSD010000001.1, forward strand.
GAAGGAACGATCAGCGGCGCGCGGCCCTCGTGGACGCGGCGATCGAGGTCCTGGCCCGGGAGGGCGCCCGCGGGCTCACCTTCCGCGCGGTGGACACCGAGGGGGCCGTCCCCAACGGCACCGCCTCCAACTACTTCGCCAACCGCGACGACCTCCTCACCCAGGCCGGGGCCCGCGTCTACGAACGCCTCCAGCCCGACGAGGCGACGATCACCCGTCATCGCGAGGCCCGCCGCGACCGCGAGACCTACGTCGAGCTGATGCGCGAACTGGTCGGCCGGGTCTCCTCCTTCCGCACCGGCTACCTCGCCCTCCTCGAACTCCGCCTGGAGGCCACCCGCCGGCCCGCCCTGCGCGAAGTCCTCACCGAACGGGTCCGCGCCGACGTCGAGGCGAACGTCTCCTACCACCTGGCCTCCGGCCTCCCCGGTGACGCCACCGCCGTCAAACTCCTCTACCTGGCCCTGAACTGGCTCATCGTCGAGCAGCTGACCCTCCCCGAGGTGCTCACCGAGGAGGAACGGGACGTGCTCGTCCGGGCGGCCGTCGAGCGGATCGTGGCCGCGGAGTAGTCGCCCCACCTGGTCCGCCCTGATCTGCCCCCCACCCGGTCCGCACCGATCCCCCCACCCGGTCCGCCCGCTGGTGCGCACCGATCCGCCCGCCGACGCGCCCGTTGTCAGTGGGGGCCGGTAGCGTGAAGCGCGCCAGGCGACACCGGCGGGACCGCGTGCGGCCCGCCCGACCGATGGAGGCAGTCAGGATGAGCAGGGCCAGCAAGCCGGGACCGCAGTCGCCTGCGCAGCACGCCGCCGACAGCCACGACCTGATCCGGGTGCACGGCGCCCGGGAGAACAACCTCAAGGACGTGAGCATCGAGATCCCGAAGCGCCGCCTGACGGTGTTCACCGGGGTCTCCGGCTCCGGGAAGAGCTCCCTCGTCTTCGACACCATCGCCGCCGAGTCCCAGCGGTTGATCAACGAGACCTACAGCGCCTTCGTCCAAGGCTTCATGCCCAACCTCGCCCGCCCCGAGGTGGACGTCCTCGACGGCCTCACCACCGCGATCATCGTGGACCAGCAGCGGATGGGCGCCGACCCGCGCTCCACCGTCGGCACCGCCACCGACGTCAACGCCATGCTGCGGATCCTCTTCAGCCGCCTCGGCAAGCCGCACATCGGCGGGCCCGGCGCCTTCGCCTTCAACGTCCCCTCGGTGAAGGCCAGCGGCGCCATCACCGTGGAGCGCGGGAACAACCAGAAGGCCCAGAAGGCCACCTTCTCCCGCACCGGCGGCATGTGTCCGCACTGCGAGGGCCGCGGCAAGGTCTCCGACATCGACCTCACCCAGCTCTACGACGACACGAAGTCCATCTCCGAGGGCGCCTTCACCATCCCCGGCTGGAAGTCCGACAGCTGGTGGACGGTCCGGCTCTACGCCGAATCCGGCTTCCTCGACCCGGACAAGCCGATCCGCAAGTACACCAAGAAGGAGATGCAGGACTTCCTCTACCGGGAGCCCACCAAGGTCAAGGTCGAGGGCATCAACCTCACCTACGAGGGCCTCATCCCCAAGATCCAGAAGTCCTTCCTGTCCAAGGACAAGGAGGCCATGCAGCCGCACATCCGCGCCTTCGTGGAGCGGGCCGTCACCTTCGCCACCTGCCCCGAGTGCGACGGCACCCGCCTCAGCGAGGGCGCCCGCTCCTGCAAGATCAAGGGCATCAGCATCGCCGACGCCTGCGCCATGCAGATCAGCGACCTCGCCGTATGGGTCCGCGGGCTGAAGGCGCCCGCGGTGGCCCCGCTGCTCACCGCCCTCGGCGCCACCCTCGACTCCTTCGTGGAGATCGGCCTCGGCTACCTCGCCCTCGACCGCCCCGCGGGCACCCTTTCCGGCGGCGAGGCCCAGCGCGTCAAGATGATCCGGCACCTCGGCTCCTCCCTCACCGACGTCACCTACGTCTTCGACGAGCCCACCGCCGGCCTGCACCCGCACGACATCCAGCGGATGAACGACCTCCTGCTGCGGCTGCGGGACAAGGGCAACACCGTCCTCGTCGTCGAGCACAAGCCCGAGACCATCGCCATCGCCGACCACGTCGTGGACCTCGGCCCCGGCGCCGGCACCGCGGGCGGCACCGTCTGCTTCGAGGGCACCGTCGACGAGCTCCGGAAGGGGGACACCCTCACCGGCCGCCACCTCGGCGACCGCGCGAGCCTCAAGGACAGCGTCCGCGAGCCCGACGGCGTCCTGGAAGTCCGCGGGGCCACCGCGAACAACCTCCGCAAGGTCGACGTCGACATCCCGCTCGGCGTGCTCACCGTCATCACCGGCGTCGCCGGATCCGGCAAGAGCTCCCTGGTGCACGGCTCCATCCCGCCCGGCGTCGGCGTGGTCTCCGTGGACCAGAGCCCCATCCGCGGCTCCCGCCGCAGCAACCCGGCCACGTACACCGGCCTGCTCGAACCGATCCGCAAGGCCTTCGCCAAGGCCAACGGCGTCAAGCCCGCCCTCTTCAGCGCCAACTCCGAAGGCGCCTGCCCGAACTGCAACGGCGCCGGGGTCATCTACACCGACCTCGCGATGATGGCCGGAGTCGCCACCCCCTGCGAGGAGTGCGAGGGCAAGCGCTACCAGGCCGCCGTCCTCGAGTACAAGCTCGGCGGTCGGGACATCAGCGAGGTCCTCGCCATGCCGGTGGACGAGGCCGAACGCTTCTTCGCCGAGGGCGAGGCCCGCATCCCCGCCGCCCACGCCATCCTGACCCGCCTCTCCGACGTCGGCCTCGGCTACCTCAGCCTCGGCCAGCAGCTCACCACCCTCTCCGGTGGCGAGCGCCAGCGCCTCAAGCTGGCCACGCACATGGCCGACAAGGGCGGCACGTACGTCCTCGACGAGCCCACCACCGGCCTCCACCTCGCCGACGTCGAGCAGCTCCTCGGCCTCCTCGACCGGCTCGTGGACTCCGGCAAGTCGGTGATCGTCATCGAGCACCACCAGGCCGTCATGGCCCACGCCGACTGGATCATCGACCTCGGCCCCGGCGCGGGCCACGACGGCGGCCGCGTCGTCTTCGAAGGCACCCCCACCGACCTGGTCGCCGACCGCTCCACCCTCACCGCCCAGCACCTGGCGGAGTACGTGGGGGCCTGACCCGGATTCCGGGCTGCCGGTCGGACGGGGGAGTCCGACCGGCGGGCCCCTACGGCCGATCTGCTGAAGGGGTCACACGGGCCCCTCGGGGACCTCGTGCGCCTGGATCTCGTGCGCCTGGGTCTCGTGCGCCGGGCCCCTCTGGGTGAGGACCTCGTGGGCGAGGGCCAGGAGGGCGGGAAGCGCGGGGTGGGTCGGGCCCTCGCGCCAGGCCAGGGACACCGGAACGGGCGGGGCGTCGCTCAGCGGGCGGTAGACCAGGGCGGGGTGGGTGTGGTTGCCCTGGGTGGCCGAGGTGGTGACCCCGACCGCGCGGCCCGCTGCCACGGTCATCAGCCACTCGTCGGTGTTGGTCACCTCAAGGGTGACCGTGGGGCGGGCCGAGGGCGGCCACAGGTCGAGGGTCGTCGTCCCGGAGACCGTGTTCAGGGCGATGGGGTGGGCGGCGAGATCGGCCAGGGTCACCCGGGGCAGGGCCGCCAGCGGACTGTCGGCCGGTACGACCACCACCCGGTCCTCCCAGGCCAACACCTCCGTACGGAGCCCCGGCGCGGTCACCGGGCCGCGCAACAGGGCCGCGTCCACCCGGCCCCGGGTCAGCCCGGCGGTCGGGTCGTCGACGCGCAGCAGCTCCAGGGGCGTACCGGGGCGGGTCTCGTCCCAGCGGCGCAGCAGCGCGACCGTCCGGTCTCCGAGGGCCGCCCAGGTGTGACCCAGACGGAGCGGCCAGGACCGGAGCCCCGCCGGATCGAGGGCGGTCTCGACGGCGGCCACCGCCAGGGCCGCCTTGTCGCGGAAGACGCGGCCTTCAGGGGTCAGGACGAAATGGTGCGTGGACCGGTCGGCGAGCCGGGCGCCGAGGTGCCCCTCCAGGCGGAGCAGGGTGCGGGAGAGCGCGGGCTGCGTGATGCGCAGGCGCGCGGCGGCCCGGGTGAGGTTCCCTTCCTCGGCGATCACGAGGAAGGCCCTGAGGTGCCGCAACTCGATGGTCATGCCTCAGGAGCATAACCAAGCGGGAAGTGGCATTTCACAGCAGGTCAGCAGCTTCCTAGCGTGTGACTCATGACGCATCCGCCGCGCGCCCAGGCCCCCGTCCCCACCCCTGCTCCCACGCCTCCTGCCACGCCCGTCGCTACTCCCACCGCCCCCGCCCAGCCGTCCGTGGCCGTGTCCACCCCCACACCCCCGGTGCTCCGGCACGCGCCCGGGCGCGGGACGTTCGGTGGGGTCGGGTTGGTTCTGGTCGGGGCGGTCACCGTGCAGTTCGGTTCGGCGCTGGCCGCGCTGCTGTTCCCGCGCGCCGGGGCCCTGGGCACGGTCGCGCTCCGGGTCGGGTTCGCCGCCCTCCTGCTGCTGGCCGTGGCCCGGCCCCGGCTGCGCGGCCGGAGCCGGGCGGACTGGTCGGTCGCGGTGGCCTACGGCCTGGCGCTGGGCGGCATGAACCTCCTCTTCTACCAGGCCATCGACCGCATCCCGCTGGGTCCGGCGGTCGCCTTCGAGGTGGTCGGCCCGCTCCTGCTGTCCGTGTACGCGGCCCGCCGGGCGGTCAGCCTGGTGTGGGCGGCGCTGGCCCTGGCCGGGGTCTGGCTGCTGGGCGGTGGGCGGCTCGGTGGGCTGGACCCGGCGGGGGTGGCCTTCGCGCTGGGGGCGGGCGCGATGTGGGCCGCGTACATCGTGCAGGGGGCCCGGGCGGGCGCCCGCTTCGCGCGGCTGGACGGCCTCGCGATCGCCATGGCCGTCGCCGCCCTCGTCAGCCTGCCGCTCGGCATCGGTTCCGCGGGTGCCGCCCTGCTCGAACCCGGTGTCCTGGCACTGGGATTGGCGGTCGCGGTCCTGAGCTCCGGAGTGCCGTACACCCTGGAGCTGCTGGCCCTGCGCCGGCTGCCCGCGGCCACCTTCGCGGTGCTGACGAGCCTGGCCCCCGCACTCGCGGCCCTCGCCGGGTACCTCGTCCTCGACCAGTCGCTCACGCTCCGGCAGTGCGCCGCCATCGCCCTGATCGTCGCCGCGACGACGGGCGCCGTCCGCACGACAGCCCGCCCCGCCCGCGACTCCGCTTAGCGGGTCCCCGCCCGCCCCGCCTCAGAATCCCATCGCGGTGAGCAGCTTCTCGACGGCGTCCGACCACGGCTTCTTCTCCGCCAGCTCGACGCGGAGCTTCTCGGCCGCTTCGAACCTGGCCGCGCTGTCAGTGAGCATGCCGTCGATCATCCTGGCCCAGGTCTGGATGTCCACTTCCTTGTTCCCCTGCATCGGCACCACCCATGACGCGGCCCGTTCCTCGAGCACGTCCTGCAGCAGGGTGCCGAGCCCGCTGCGGTCGCTCACGAGCACGGGCGTGCCCGCCTTGATGGCCTCCTGTCCCACGAGCCCGAACCCTTCGGCCCGGGAGGGCATGATGAGGAGGCTCGACCGGAAGAGGTCGTCCTCCAGATCCTCGGGGCGCATGCTGTAGGGGCGCAGGACGATGCGCAACCGTCCATTGTCCGCCCACTCCTCCATCTCGGCCTTCTGAGTGTCAGCGATGCCCTTGGGTACTCCGCGCACCACGAGTTCGATGTCCCGTTGTTTCCTGTCGCGACGCCAACCTGCCACCAGACCGCAGGCCGCGGCGGCGATGTCGAGTCCCTTGATGTGCGAGTCCTCGGCGCGGCCCATGAGCAGGATGGTCAGCGGGTCCCCGTCCGGAGCCGTGCGCACGTCGAGGTCGGTGAGGTCGAAACCGGGGTCGAACTGGAAGGGTTCGACCTGTCCGCGCTTGGTGAAGTACCCGGCGAAGGCGCCCCTCAGACGGGGGCCGACGGCGACGAGCCGGTCGGCGGCACGGCCGAGGGTCACTTCGATCTGTTTGCGGTTGTCGGCTGACTCCATGGCGTCGTCCTGCCTGTCCAGCTTGAGCCACTCGATCTCGTCCGGGTCCATGTGCACGAAGTGCAGCGTCTTCGGCTTGGTCTCTCGGAAGACCTTCGCCTGGACCTGGGCGACGGGCCCGGTGATCCGGCCGTGTCCGATCACCAGCTGGGGTACCACGCCCTCGGGCAGGTCGGCCGGGGCCATCATGCTGCCCATTTCGTCGGTTCCGGGCACGAGCTCACAGCGCAGGACCGTCACTCCCGCGGCCTTCGCCGCATCGACCTCGCGCTGTTCCGCCCGCACGACCAGGCACAGGACGCGTACCCCCTGGCGGGCGAGGGCGAGGCAGAACTCCCGGTTGAAGGTGCTGAGGCCGCCCTGCGCGGACCCCCATTCGGTGGCGACGACCAGGGCCGTGCACCGAGGCGCGGCAGCCTCCTGCTCCCGGGGGGCCGGATCGGGTGCCGGTTCGCTGAAGTAGGAGGCGAAGGCGTCCGAGAAGAGCCGGACCGACTCGCCCTCGCGGAGGAGAACCCCCTTGTTGACGAGGTCCTGTACGTCCGCGGCGGAGTCGGCGGGGACCTCCCCGCCGCCGGCCACCGTCTCGAGTAGGTTCGAGCCTCTTCCGGAGAGGGCGAGGTCGACCTCCTCGACGAGTTGGTCGAAGTACGTCCGGAAGGCGTTCCTTTCCAGCTCGTGGGCCTTCGGTACGTCGACGGAGCCCGATTCCAGGTACTCCCGCACCACGCGTCGGCACAGGATCCTCAGGAGGTACGGGTGGTTGCCGGCCCGGGCGAGGAGTTCGGGCCTCACCTTCTGAAGGTTGACGCCCGCGGCCGTCGCCAGGGCGAGCAGAGCGGAGACCTCGTCGGCCTCCAACAGGCCGACGGTGCAGCGCGCGGGCATGACGCCGTCGAGCTGTGATCCCCCGGCCGCGTCCACCTCGATGTCGAAGACCGCACGGGCGGAGATCGTCACCAGGCCCATGGAGTAGCGCGGCTCGCTGACGAGCGACCGCAGGAGTTGGTACCCGGAGAGGTCGGCCAGCACTCGGGGCGCGCTGTCGAACTTGTCCAGGATGAGCAGCACGTGCAGACCGGCCGTCCGCACTGCCGCGAAGTAGCTGGTCACGGCGCTCTGCAGGTCGTACCAGCCGTGTGCGTTCCGCACGGTGGCCTCCAGCCGTTCCAGCTCCGGTAAGCCCGGGAACTGCGAGGTGACCTCATCGGTGAGGGCGCGGAACAGCCGGAAGACCGAGTCGTGATGGTCCACGGAGATCCGGACGATCGCCAGGTCGGCACGGGCGGCCCGATCGATTCCGCGGAGCGCCTGCTCGATCACCGTGGCCTTGCCGTACCGGATCTGGCCCAGGACGCTCAGGTTCCCCGGGCATCCGCCGTCCTTCCACACCTCCTCGATCGCTTCGATCAGTTCGGTCCGATCGACGAAGCCGTTGCCGCCCACCCTGCCGGCCGGTGTTCCGCTCGTGTCGTCATAGGGATTCGCAGGGCTCACTGGCTTCCTTCCGGGGCCGGGCAGTACCGCCGCAGCTACTCCTCGAACAGGCCGACGACGAACTCGTACCGGTCACCGACGTGCCGGAGAGTCTCCCGGGAGACCAGGTGGTCCAGGATCCCGGGCGGGAGCTCGCCCTCGTGGCAGTGGTGGATGCGTTCCGGCGACGCGGATCCGCCGGCGCATGCCCAGGCCACCGCGCGCGTAGCGGACTTGAGTTGAGCCGCCGTCCATCGTTCGTCCCCGGCGTCGGGTGACTCCAGTCCGTGGAAGAAGTTGCGCCCTGGGTTGGCGAGCAGCAGCTGTGTCACGTGGCGGACATCGGAGTCCGTGGCCGTGGTGGCCCTCTCCCGGTTCAGGTGTCGGACGAGCTCGTAGCAGATCTTCTGGGTATAGAACGGGTTCCCGCCGGTGAGCCGGATGATTTCGGTGACGGCCCGCTCGTGGTGTCTGCTGACGGGGCCGTGCGGGGTCTTGAGGAGGATCGGCTCCACGATGAGCGCCCGCGCGTCGGCTTCGGCGAGACAGGTGACCCGTTCGAGACCGAAGACGCCGAAGGCGTTCGGGTCCTCCTCGACGAGCCGTTCGACCCGGCTCTGCCCGAGGAGCACCATGTGGAAGAGCCGGCACTCGATGATGGCCTTGAAGGTCTGCATGAAGGACGCCAGGACGCGCCCTTGCCGGGTCCACACGTCCATGTACTGGAATTCATCGATGATGACGACCCAGGGTGGGCTCTCGGGCACCGCTGCCCGGTACGTCCTGAAGATGCGCGCACAGTCTCCGACCGGGTCCGGGCTTTCGATCAGCGTTTTGCGGTCGAACCCCTCGGGCACCAGACGCGTCCCGGCCGGGGCCGTCTCCTGCGCCCCTTCGACGATCCGCCAGAGGAGGGTGCCCAACACTTCCGCCTGGTCGGCGCCGGAGCGCCTTCGCGGAGCCAGCGCGCCGAGGTTCTCGATGTACACGACCGGGAGCCCGTCGCTCGTGCCCAATTGTCGGGCCAGCTCCACGCCGATGGACGACTTACCGGTGCGCTGCTGGCCGAACAACGCGATGCCCGTGCCGGGGGTGGACGCGACGCGCAGGGTCTCGCGCATCTTCTCGATCAGTTCGTCCCGGCCGAAGAGCATGTCCGGCTCTCGGAGTGGCCGCCCGGTGTTGCCGCCGGCGTAGGGGTTGGGATCGATGGGGCGGTGCGACCTGTCCAAGGCTACGGTCAACGATGCCTGCCGGAGGACCGGCTCTGTGGTGTTCCGCGGACGGTACCGGAGTGTCACCCGCACCTCGAACTCGCCGGGCTCTTCGGCTACTCCGGCGAGTTCCAGTCGCAGCGGGACCGTCGTCGCCGTTCCGCCGGGGAGGGATGCGGCTGGCTCCGTCCACGCGTCCGCGGCGGGCACGACGACGGCCGGATCCCCCGACGCGGTGAGTGCCGCGCCTTCGAGAGGGGCGCTGTGCTCGTCCTCGTTCTCCAGTTCCACGAGCACGGTCACGGTCCGGCCCACGATCCGGGCGGCCGGCAGGGTCAACCCGATGAGAGGGCGCGGCGGGAAGTCCCGGACGAGCCCGAGCTGGGCTTCTTGGACCAGCTCCTCGATGCGTACGGCCGTGGGCTCGGATAGTTCGACGGCGAGTTCGGTGGGGGCCGCGCGTACGGTGGCCCGCACCAGCTCCGCTTGTCGCGCCGCCGCGCGCAAGGCCGCATCGCGTGCGTCGAAGCGTGCGAGCCGTACGTAGTCGGCGAGGCGGTCCAACGCCCGGCCCAGTCCGTCCAGACCCGCCACCGGGGGCCCCGGGTCCTTGAGTCGATCGGCGACCAGCTCGCGGGCGTCCCGGAGCGGTTCGGGCTTCGCCTCCAGGTGGGCCAGCGCGCCCAGCTCGTACACGAGATCCCGGCGTGTCCGGAGCCAGGAGTCGACGGCCGTGTCCCAGCCGGTGACGCTCCCCGCCCCGGGCGGGTCCGTGCCGAGGACGTCCGCCACGGCGTGGAGTAGGTCCGTGTCCCCGCTCAGGGTGCCGATCACCAACTGCGCGGCCCGACGGTGCGTGGCGATCAAGGGCACCAGCAGCTTGCAGGCGTGGCCCTCGGCCTCCCGGCAGGCGGACCAGACGGCGGCCTTGAACGCGTCGGGACTTCTGGGGTCGGCGGGGGAGCCGAGGTAGGCCAGGCAGGCCGTCCGCAGGTGGGTGGGGTCGGGTTCGTCCGGGTCGAGGAGGCGCAGGGCGGCGATGGCCAGGTCCCGGGAGGACGCCAGACTCTCGCCGCGCACGGCATGGGAGAGGGCGGCCAGACCCTGGAAGCGGTAGGTCTGCGCCGCACGGTGGTCGGCGCGTTCGGTGGCGAGGACGGCGGCGGAGAAGAAGGCGTCGGCGTCCGCTCCGGTGGATTCGTGGACGGCACGGGATCGCGCCCGCACCAGGAGCGAGGTGGCCTCCTCGCGGCTGACGGGGCGGTCCTCGCGTCGGGCACGCTGGAGGAGCCTACGCGCGGGGACGGAGTGGAGCTTCTCCACATAAGCGGTGAGCGCGTCCACCGGCACCGAGGGGCCGGGCCCGGGGCCCGGACGTGCCTGCCGGAACGACCTCGACAGCTGCGCGCGCAGCTCCGGCTCGACCTGGGGACTGACCTCGGCACACTCGCGTGCCAGCCGGAGCACGTCCTCGCGGCTGTGCCTGAGGCAGGCCTCGATGAAGGGGCTCGCGTCCGTGGAGGCGGCCCAGGCGAGGATGATGTCGCGCCACCCGGGATCCCTCATGTGGTCGACGAGCAGGCGGACGGATCCCTGCGAGCGGATCTGCTCGGCGGCCAGGTAGTCCCGGAAGCCGCGGTAGGCGAAGGCGAACTCACCGGGGAGTCGCTCGACGAGGATGCCGTCTTCGACCAACAGCCGCAGGAATTCACCCGGGCGCAGCGGGACGGTCTTGCGCAGGATCTGCTCGATCAACCGGACGCACACCGCTTCGGGAGCCCGGTCGACATCCAGTTCCGCCATCTCCAGGGCCAGGACCCGGATGACGCGCAGCTTTCCCGTGGGTGACGACCCGAAGGAGGGACCCTGGGCCCGCTGGGCATCGTCGAGGAGGCGTTGGAGGAGCTCCCCGTACAGGACCGCAGGGCTGCCTGGGATCCGTCGGCTCTTGTCGTAGTTCCGCAGCAGGGCGCTGAGCAACGTGCGATTGTCCGCCAGCTCCGAAAGGCTCCAGCGGGCGAGTAGGGCCCGCTGGTCCACATCGGGCAGGCGCCGCTCCAGATAGGCGCTGAGCTGCGCGTCCGTGGGAGGGCGTACGGTCAGGATCGCGCCGCCGAAGTCCCGTGGCCACGGGGTGGGCAGGCTTCTGGAGGTGATGAGGAAGTCGTTGCGCGGGTAGTGCCTCACCTGGGCCGTGATCCAGGCCGACACGAGCGGCTGTCGGGCGGGGTCGACCTCGTCGAGGGCGTCCAGGAGCACCAGGCACCGCCCCTTCCGGAGCCGCCGTTCGAACCATCTGTCCCAGGAGCGGCCCTTGTCCCCGTCCTCGCTCACGGAGATCCGGACGATGTCCACGAGCGTGGACCGGGGTTCGGCGGTGATGGCCGTCCCGCAGTCCGGCAGGCGCAGCAGGACGGGCAGGCCGCGGGAGGGATTCCGTGTGGTCTCCGCAGCGAGCTGCTTGAGTACCGAGGTCTTGCCCGTGCCAGGTCCGCCGACCAGCGTCAGAACCACTGGCTCGGGGGCTCGCAGGTAGTACGTCAGCGGCCGATGCCCTGCCCGTCCGGCCTCGGCGACGTTCATGGGGGGCAGCGGTTCGCTGCGCGGGGAGTGCTCGGGCCCGAGGGTCTCACCACCGGGGCCGAACGGGAGGGACCGTTCCTGGATGTGCGACAGATAGTCGAACTCGTGGTTGCTCCTCCGGGTGTAGCCCCGGAGGGCGAGATGCAGTAGCAACGCGCTGACCGCTGACACGGCGAAGAACACGACGATGGCGGCGGGCGTGGTCGCCACCTTCTCGACCGTCAGAGTGTTCACCGCGGTGGCGACGGCGACAGCGGCGCCCGTCCCCGTGACACCGGTGATCCAGCGGTCCGTGTTTCCGCCCCTGCCCGCCATGCCGCCGCCCCCCGACCGCCGTCGTCCCGGCCGTGAGGACGGCCACGTCCTTCATACCCGTTGGGCGGGTTGACGATGTGGCAGTTCTCCGGACCGGGACGGCGGATCGTGGAAGGAGTTCGGGCGGTGGGCTAGCCGCGGCCCACTGCTTCCAGGGGGCTCAGGGACGCGGCTCGGTGGGCGGGGAGGACGGAGGCGGCGGCGCCGGCGGTCAGGGAGAGGGCGCAGACGAGGAGCAGGGTGCCCCAGGGGAGGCTGAAGGTGTAGGTGGCGATGGCGCCGTGGGCGAGGGAGCCCACGGCCCAGGCTCCGGTGAGGCCGCCGGCGAGGCCGAAGGCGGTGCCGAAGCCGGCCACGGTGACGGCTTCGCGTCGGATCATCCGGCGGACCGTGGACCGGTCCATGCCGAGGGCCCGCAGGACGCCGATCTCGCGGGTGCGTTCGGCCACCGACACGGCCAGGGTGTTCACGATGCCGAGGGCGCTGATCACGACGCCGAGCCCGAGCAGCCCGTACATCAGGGTGAGGAGGTCGCCGACGGTGCCCGCGGCCTCGCGGACGATCTGTTCGCGGTCCTGGACGCGGAGGAGGGGGTTGTCGCCGACGGCAGTGCGGAGCCGGGTGGCGAGGGCGGCGGAGACGGTGCCGTCGTCGGTGCGGACCAGGATGCGTTGGGCGGTGCCGGGGAGGAAGGTGGCGGCCTGGACCTCGGCGCGGGCGCCGAGGGCGTCTCCGGCGACCGGGTTGTCCTGGTAGACGCCGACGACCTCGTACTTCTCGAAGTCCTTCTCGCCGCCGAGGCCGAGGCGGGCGTTGAGGTGGCCGCCGGTGGTGAGGCCCTGGGCGCGGGCGAGGGTGGCGGAGAGGAGGATCCGGCCCGGACCGAGCTTGTCGGCGGAGCCGGAGAGGTAGTGGAGCCTCATGACCTGGTCCACGGCGGCCGGGTCGACGCCCGCGATGGTGCGGACCCCGCCGCCGGTGAAGAAGGTGGCGTCGGAGACCGCGACGGCGGTGCGCACGCCCGGCACCTCGGCCACGCGTTCCGCGGCGGCCGGGGCGATGCCGGTGGTCGGGGTGCGGGTGCCGATGACGTAGTCGGCGCCGAGTCCGGCGGTGGCCTGCCGGTCCAGGGCCTGGGAGCCGGAGTGGCCGATGACGGCGAGTCCGGCGACGAGGGCGGTACTGATCATCAGGGCGGAGGCGGTGGCCGCGGTGCGGCGCGGGTCGCGGAGGGCGTTCTCGCGGGCCAGCCGGCCGGCCAAGCCGGAGCCCGCCGGTTCGGGGGTCGTCCCCTGTGCGCGGCGGTCCGGGAACGTTCGCGCGTGCCGCTTTGTCGCCGCTCCGGCCAGTGTCGCGGTCAGTGCTCCCGTCAGCCGTTCCGTCAGCCGTCCCGTCAGTCGGATCACCGGTCCGGCCAGGAGCGGGGCCAGGGTGATGAGGGCGGCGGCGAGGCCGGCGCAGCCGAAGAGGGCGTTCTGCAGGTTGGCCTCGGAGGCGTCCCGGGCGTCGCCGAGGGGGAGGAGCAGCGCGGCGGCGAACAGCAGGAACGCCAGGCCGACGGCGGCCCGGACGCGCGAGGCGCCCGGGGCCGGACGCTGTTCCTCCGCGGACCGCATGGCCTCCACCGGGGCGATCCGGGCGGCCCGCCGGGAGGGCAGCCAGGCGGACAGGACGGTCACGCCGACGCCCACCGCGAACGCGGCCAGGACCGGCAGCGGGCCGATCTCCAGGGGGCCTTCGGGCAGGGCGTCGCCGGCGGTGCCGAGGAGGCCGGGAAGTCCGGTGGCGATGGCCAGTCCCAGGGCGAACCCGGCCACGGAGGCGATGAGTCCGGTCAGAGCGGCCTCGGCGAGCACCGAGGTGGTGACCTGACGGCGCGAGGCGCCGACCGCCCGGAGCAGGGCGATCTCCCGGGTCCGCCGCGACACCAGCATGGTGAAGGTGTTGACGATCAGGAAGGAGCCGATGAAGAGGGAGACCCCGGCGAAGACCAGCGGCAGCTTCGCGTAGCCGCGGGTCATCGTGTTCACGTAGATGCCCTGCTGATCGGCCTGCGCGCGGCCGGTGGTGGTGTCGGCCCGGTCGGTGGGGAGCACGGCCGCCGCGCGTGCGGCGAGTTCCGGCTGGCTGGTGCCGGGGGTGGCGGTGAGGTCGATGGAGCCGTAGTGGCCGGGTGTGGCGTACAGCTGCTGGGCGGTGGCCTTGTCGAAGAGGACGAGCGTGCCGCCCGCCGTCACGCGGCTGTCGCGGGTGTCCACGATCCCGACGAGCTTCTTGTGCAGGACGGGCCCGTCGGTGGCGAGCGTGAGGGTGTCGCCGATCGTGAAGCCGCCGGCCTTCGCGGTGCCGCGGTCCACGGCCACCTCCCCGGAACCACGGGGTGCCCGGCCCTCGGCGAGCGGGTACCGGCTGTCGGTCCCGTCGGGGCCGGGTACGTATCCGGCGCCCAGGTTCGCCCAGGACTTCCCGGCGCGCAGCGGGGAGCCGTCGGAACCGGTGAGGGTGGCCGAGCCGTCGGCGGAGGGCCGGACGGAGGCGACGCCGGGGACGGCCGCGAGCTCGCGGACGAGCGCGTCGTCGAGGACGTTGCCCCGGTCCTGCTGGTCCTCCGGTCCCCGCCGGTTGCCCTCGGGGGCTTCCTTCGGGGTGACGGTGACGTCGATGTCCGCGAAGTTCTTGGAGGCGGCGGCGCGGTAGGCGGCGGCGGTGGAGTCGGCGAAGACGAGGGTGCCGGAGACGAAGGCGACACCGAGACAGACCGCGAGGACGGTCACGGCCAGACGGGCCTTGTGCGCGAAGACGTTGCGCAGGGCTGTTCGCAGCATGGGGTGAGGGGGTGCTTTCGGAGAGCTGTGGCGGGTGCGGGGTGGGGGTGGGGGGTGGGTCAGCCTGGGGTCGGGGCGGAGTCCGCGGTCTCGAAGCGGAGCATCCGGTCCAGGACGGCCGGCGCGGTGGGCTCGTACAGCTCGTCCACCACGCGTCCGTCGGCGAGGAACACCACCCGGTCCGCGTGCGCGGCGGCCACCGGGTCATGGGTGACCATCACCACCGTCTGGCCCAACTCCCGTACCGAGTCGCGCAGGAAGCCGAGGATCTCCGCGCCCGCGCGCGAGTCGAGGTTTCCGGTGGGTTCGTCCGCGAAGACGATTTCGGGGCGCGAGACCAGGGCGCGTGCCACCGCCACCCGCTGCTGCTGGCCCCCGGACAGCTCCGCCGGCCGGTGGTCCAGCCGTCCGCCGAGACCCACCGTGGCCACCACGGCCTCCAGCCAGGCCGGTTCGGGGGCGCGTCCTGCGATCCGCAGGGGAAGGGTGATGTTCTCCAGGGCGGTGAGCGTCGGCAGCAGGTTGAAGCCCTGGAAGACGAACCCGACCTTGTCCCGCCGCAGGGCCGTGAGCTGCCGCTCCGTCAGCGCGGACAGCTCGGTCTCCCCGATGCGCGCCGAACCCGAGGTGACCTTGTCCAATCCGGCCAGGCAGTGCATCAGCGTGGACTTGCCGGAGCCGGACGGCCCCATCACCGCGGTGAAACGGCCCCGGTGGAACTCCACGTCCACCGCGTCCAGGGCCGTCACCCGCGTCTCGCCCCGCCCGTACACCTTCGTCAGACCGGTGGCGCGGGCGGCGGCAGGCGGCAGCGGGGCGCAAGGGGCGACGGGCGACGGGGTCCCGGAGTACGGGGTTACTGACGACGGATGCACGGAGGACGGGTGTACGGAGGACCGATGCATGGACGACGGGTGTGCGGAGGACGGAGGAAACGACTGCGACATGGTGGGGACTTCCGGAGGAGGGGACGGCCCGCCGAAGCTCTGCCGGGCCGGGGACGCATCCCATCCTCACGCCGCTGACCTGCGGAAACATCAGCCCGCGGGAGGGCTCGCAGCTCTGTCCGAAGAGGGGTTCGGGGCCCCTGTCCCCTGTCTTCCGGCCGATGCCCGGACGGCCCCCCTCTGCCGAAGGACAGAGGGAGGCGCGGGGACCTCAGTTCGCCAGGCCGGCCCGGTGCGCGAGGAGGGCCGCCTGCACCCGGCTCGACGTGCCCGTCTTCTCCAGCACGGCGCCCACGTGCGTCTTCACCGTGCCGAGCCCGATACCGAGCCGGTCCGCGATGTGTTGGTTGGACAGCCCTTCGCCGAGCATGCCCAACACCTCCCGCTCCCGGGTCGTCAGCCGGGCGATCAGCGCGATCGGGCCCGAACCCTCATCGGAGCCGCCGCCCGGGGCACCGAAACCGGTACCCAAACCGGTACCGAAACCGGTAGTGACACCGATCCCTGTGACCGTTCGGCCCGCACCACTGGCACCACCGGCACCATCGGCACCACCAGTACCACCGATACCGATACCGATGCCGCCGCTGAGCATGCGGGCGATGACCGTACCCGTGACCCCGGGCGAGAGCACCGCGTCGCCGGCGGCGGCCGCGTGCACCGCACGGATCAGCTCCTGCGGGCCCTCGTCCTTGAGCAGGAAGCCGGTGGCGCCCGCGGCCAGGGCGCGCAGCACGTTCTCCTCGTCCCCGAAGGTCGTCAGCATCACCACCCGGGGCGCAGGATCGAGCGCGAGCAGCGGGGCGATGGCCGCGAGGCCGTCCCGGACGGGCATCCGGACGTCCAGGAGCACCACATCGGGTCGGTGGACGGCGGCCAGTTCCACGGCCTGGAGCCCGTCGGCGGCCTCGGCCACCACCTCGATCCCTTCGGCGTACCGCAGGATCAGCCGCACCCCGTGCCGGATCATCGTCTCGTCGTCCGCCAGCAGGACGCGCACCGGGGGAGCGGAAGCGGCGGGTGGAGGAGTGGGGCGCGGAGCGCGGGGAGGGGCGGAGTCGGTCACGGGGTCTCCCAGGGCGGGCCGTCGTGGACGGTCGGGACGGTGAACGGGGTGATGGAGGTCAGGCGTCGGTCCCCGTCGAAGCAGTAGCGGGTGACCGTGAGCCCGCCGGGTGCGGGATCCGTGCCCGCGATGGGGAAGGTGCAGCCCGCCGCGTCCGCCGGGCGGGGCGGCTCGTGACCGGCGGCAGCGGCCCGTACGGCAGGGTTGTCCACCATGCCGCGCCCGGCCATCTCCTCGTACGTCATGCCGACGCGGGGTGCGGGAGCGGGACCGCTGCTGTGGCCGTCGGGTTGGGCCACGTACACGAAGCCGATTCCCATCAGCATCGTCAGCCACAGGGCTCCCGCGGCCGCCACGAAGATCAGCGCGGCTGCCGTAGCCGGTCGGGAGGGGGAGGGCGCCGGTGCGGCAGTTCCGGCCGCGGTTCCAGAGGGTGGCGGCGGTGCCCAGGCCGCGGGCGTATGGGCCGCGGGCTTAAGGGGCGTGAGCGTACGGGTCGCGGTGGGCGGAGCCGGTTCCGGAGGGTCGGAGGGGAGTGCCGCGTCCACGCGGAAGCCGCCGCCGGGGACCGGGCCGGCGGCGAAGCTGCCGCCCAGCACCTCCACCCGCTCGCGGAGCCCGGTCAGGCCCCGACCGGTGCCCGGCCCGTCGGCCGCCCCGGGCGCAGGAGCCGTATCCGTTGCCCCTGTCCCACCCGTCGCACCCGTCGCACCCGTCGCGCCCGTCGCACCGGTGGCAGCGCCGGACGCGGTGGCGGTACGGACCTCGGATCCGGTTCCGGTTCCGGACCCGGATTCCGACCCGGATCCCGAGCGACCCGGTCCGTTCGTGGCGGTCGGATCACCGGGACCGGCGGTGGACGCGACGGCGTGTGCGCCGTGAGCGCGGCCGCCGGCGACGCCGGGCGGCCGGGCAGGGGCGCCGTTGCGGACGGTGACGAGCACGTCCTCCGCCCCGTGCGCCACGATCACCGTGACGTGCGCGGCGGCCGCGTACCGGTGCACGTTCGTCAGCGACTCCCGCACCACCCGGTGCACCGCCCGCCGCACGGCCGCGGGCAGAGTGTCCAGGTCCGGGCCGGTCCAGTCCAGTCGGACCGGGATGCCCCCGCTCCGGGACTCCGCGACCAGGCCCTCGATGTCGGGGCGGGTGCCCGTGGCATCGGTGAGGGCGTCGGTACCGGTGTCGCGGCCGAGGGGGCCCAGTACCCCGAGGGCCTGCCGGAGTTCACGCATGGCGTCGCGCGTGGTGCGCCGCACGAGCACGGCTTCCTCGCGCAGCTCCGGAGCGGAGTGCTCCAGGGCCATTTCGAGTCCGCCCGCGTGGAGGGAGATCAGGCTGAGCCGGTGCCCGACCAGGTCGTGCATCTCGGCGGCGATCCGGGACCGCTCGTGGGTACGGGCCTCCGTCTCCGCCGACCGGCGGGCCCGCTCGGCCGCGTCCCCGCGCTCGCGCAACGCCCGCAGCAGCCGTACCTGCTGCCCGTGCGCGGTACCGGCCAGCCCGGGGACGACCACCGCGGTCGCCACGAGCACCGCCCCGAGCGCCAGCCCGTACGACAGGGAGCCCGGTCCGATCCGCGGCCCGGCGGCCGTGGCCGTCAGGGTCACCAGCACCCCGGCGGCGGTCAGCAGCCGGACCCGCGGACGCGGCTCGCCGGTCCGCCGGGCCGTGGCGTACGAGGCCGCGGCCGTGGCCGGACCCAGTTCCGGGGCGAGCCCGGTGAGCGCGGCCAGGGCCAGCAGCACCGGCACGGGATACCGCCGGTGGAACGGGAAGATCGCCGCACCCAGCCAGAGCAGCAGGAAGCGGAACCCTGGGTGCGGCAGCCCCCACAGGTACTGGGCCACGGTGAAGGTGACCAGCCCGGCGAGCAGCGCTCCGGCGGCTTCCACCGCGCCCCGGGTCGCGGGCCGGCGGAGCGCACCGCGCAGCAGGTCGGAGAGGGGATGCGGCGGCGGGAGCCCGTCGGGACGGGAGCCGACGCCCGGCCCCGGGCGCGAAGGCCGGGCCGAGCCCGGCGGACGCGCCGGGTCCGGCGGCGGTGGGGGAGCGGAAGCGGAACCTGGCACGCTGACCAGTATCGATCCCGCTTCGGGCCCGGACATGGACCCCGAGACCGACCCGCCCTCTACCAAAAGGCAGAGGCCACCGGCGCCCGACCGCCCCCGCCTCCACCGGAAGGGGGAGACAGGGGCGGAACGGAGAGCGGAATGCGGAAAGCGGGGTGCGGAACGGTCGACGCACAGCCCCGGCTCTCGGGCAGGCGAGGGGGCTCAGTGCTTGCAGCCGCAGCCGGGAGCGCCCGCGCGGGGCAGGCTGTCGGTGAACTCGCTCTGGGAGAAAACCGCGAGGAGGGTCGCGTCCTCGGTTCCGTGGTTGATGAGGGTGATCTCCTTGCCCGCCGGAAGCATCGCGAAGGTGCCGGCGGTGACCGTCTTCGCCCCGCAGCCGCACGACGCCTCGACGGTTCCGGCGATTCCGGTGAGCAGCAGCTCGGAGGCGCCGTGACCGTGCGCGGGGATGGTGCCGCCGGCGGGCACCTGGATGCGCACGGCCGCCAGCGCCCGGAACGGCCCGCCCTGCGGGTCGAGCCGGAGCACGGGGCCGCTGCCGGTCGCGGCGTCGGTACCGGTACTCGTGGCGGTGGTGGTGGCGTGCGTGGTGTCGATGGTCATGCCGAACACGAGGGTCTCCTGAAGGGGTGTGGGTGCTGCTGGGATGGGGCGGAGTGGAGTGGTGGGGTGGTGGGTCACATGGCAGTGGGGGACGGGGTTCTCCCAGGTCGCGGTCCAAGCCGCCGCTCAGGCAGTGGCTCGGGCCGTCGTGGGGCGGAGTTCCGCCTCGCAGGCGGGCGGGGAGGCGAAGGGGCGGATGACCGCGCGGACGGCCGCGCCGTCGAGGAGCCCGTCCAGGACGCCTTGGTGGAGGGTGCAGACCACGAGCGGGTTGGCCGCGGCCAGCTCCCGGTACGGGCAGTGGGTGAGCAACAGCCTTTGTGGTCCGTCCTGTTCGGGTGGATCCGCGGCCACGGGGTGCGGGGCGAAGCCCATCCGTGCCGCGTGTGCGGTGATCAGGGCGAAGGCGTCGTCAATGCCCTTGCCCTTGCCGTTGTCATCGCCCGCTGCGGCGAGGCGGCGTCCCCAGGCCGTGCCTGCCCTCCGGGCCCGATCGCTGTCCCCGCCCACGGCCTCGATGAGCGCGGCCGTCAGTCCTCGGAGGCGTTCGGCAGCGAGATCGGGAGGGGCGTCGGGGGTGGGGGGTGTGGCGAGGGCGGGGGATGTGGCAGGAGTGTCGTGCGCCGCTGCCGGAGCGAGGGCGTGGAGGAGTCGGGGTCTGCCGCGTCCCTGCCCGGGAGCCCGCTCGGCACGGACCAGCCCGGCTGCCCGCAGAGCGGCGAGCTGGTTCCGTACGGTGGTCACCGCGAATCCCGTCTCTGTGGCCAGCCGCTCGGCCGGTACCGGCTCCTCGGCCCGCGCGAGGAGGGCGAGGAGCCGCTCCCGCGACTCCATGGCCGGCACGCGGCGGGCTGCTTCGGGATCGGACCGGCCGGACGGCCGCCACCCCGTGGACTGGGTCATGGCCCGAATATAGGCAGCGCAAAACGGGTGGAATGACTGCCGAAGGTCCCTTTCCGGGCAGCCGGAGGGCCCCTGGGCGTCGCCTGTCAGGGGGTGGGGGAGAGGCCGGAGCGCGGGGCGGGCGGAGCTGCCGAGGTGCCGAGTGGGCCCGGGGCGCGCACTGTGGTGCCAACGGTCCCCCTGACGGACCGGGACGGGACGGTGGGAACGGGCCGCGCGGGAGCGGGGTCGGCACGGAGCGAGGCGGGTCCGGTGGCGGGCTGGGTGACGTTGCTCGGTCACATGTGACGGTGCAATGTGAC